>JAMLIB010000001.1:380000-565734 GCA_023954415.1 Trueperaceae bacterium | reverse complement strand
GCGTCGCCGGCCCGGCACGCTCCGCCGCGGGCGGCGGCGGTCGGACCGGAGCCCGCCAGCCTCAGGGAAACGTGAAGGGGCCGGCGGGCAGCGGCCGGCCGGCCCCCGATGGCATCTGGTATCATCTGGCACGCTGCACCACGAACGGTGAAACTCCTAGGCAAGTAAGAAGGGACCATCGCCACCATGCGCAAACTGCTCATCCTCATCGCCGCGCTCCTGATCACGGGCGCCACCGCCCAGGACTACGTCTTCGGCATCGTCTACGACGCCGGCGGCAAGTTCGACCGCTCCTTCAACGAGAGCACCTGGACCGGCGTCCAGCGCGCCCAGCAGGACCTGCAGGCCGACGGCTACGAGGTCGAGGTGATCGAGTTCGAGGGCACCCCCGACACGGCCGCTGAAGGCCAGCGCCGCATCGCCCTCGAAGGCGCCGAGCTCCTCATCGCCCCCGGCTTCCTCCAGGCCGACGCCATCACGTCGGTCGCCCAGGAGTTCCCGCGCACCTCGTTCGTCATCATCGACGCCGTCTCCGACGGCGACAACGTGCGCAGCGTCCTCTTCAAGGAGCAGGAAGGCTCGTTCCTCGTCGGCTACGTCGCCGGCAGCCTCACTCGCACGGGCGTCGTCGGCTTCGTCGGGGGGATGGACGTGCCCCTCATCCGCGCCTTCGACCTCGGTTACCAGGAAGGCGTCAAGGCGGCCTGCGCCGACTGCACGATCATCAGCAACTACGTCGGCGTGACGCCCGACGCCTGGAACGACCCCGCGCGCGCCAAGGAGCTCGCCAGCACGCAGAACGCCCAGAACGCCGACATCATCTTCGCGGCCGCCGGCGCCTCCGGCAACGGCGTGATCGACTTCGTCAACGAGAAGCAGTGCTTCGTGCCGTCCGGCGCCACCCGCGCGACCCCCATCGACGCCCAGCTCGAGGGCATCGCCAAGCCCGCCGGCTACGACGCCAAGTGCGGTGGCAACGCCAAGCCGATCTTCTTCATCGGCGTCGACAGCAACCAGAACCCGCTCGGCGACACCGATAACGACGCCACCACCCTGAACTTCGGGCTGACGAGCATGCTCAAGCGCGTCGACAACGCCGCCTACGACTCCGTCATGGACGTCGTCAACGGCGAGTTCGCCGGTGGCATCCTCAACCTCGGCCTGGCCGAGGGCGGCGTCGACTACGCCCTCGACGAGTACAACTCCGCCCTCATCCCGGCCGACCTCGTCGAGAAGGTCAACGCGGTCAAGCAGCAGATCATCGACGGCGCGATCGTCGTCACCGACTACCGCCTGCAGTAAGAGCCGGGTAGCGTTCCCCCGGGAACCGAGCGCGGAGGCCATCGCAGCCTCCGCGCTTCTCCTTGCATGCCGCCGACCTGCTATCCTGATGGGCGGCTGTGTGGGCGATCTGGTCGCGACGCGCGCACGGCGCGGGCACGGCGCCCCTACGGGGCGCACGGCTCACGCGCACGCGTATCGAGGAAAGTCCGGGCACCACAGGGCAGGGTGCCAGCTAACGGCTGGGCGCGTAAGGCGACGGCAAGTGCAACAGAAAGCAGACCGCGTCCGCGTTCGCTCAGCGGCGAGCACGGGCGTAAGGGTGAAACGGTGCGGTAAGAGCGCACCAGTGCCCCTGGTAACAGGGGCAGCTAGGTAAACCCCACCCGGTGCAAGGTCCGATAGGGAGAGAGAGCCTGCCCGGCTCGTCAACATCTCCGGGTTGACCGCTAGAGGTGCGCGGCGACGCGCGCCCGAGATAGATGACCAGACGCCTCGCCACCAGGCGGGGCAGACAGAACCCGGCTTATCAGCCCACCAGCCTGGAGAGCGGCCCCGTTGCGGGGCCGCTCTCCTCATAGCGGGCCCCGCAACGGGGCGTGGTGGGAGACATCACACATTCTCGGCGATCTTCAAATCCTTAGTGGGAAAGTGTGGGAGGTTGTGGTAGAGTCGCGCATCCGTCAGGCGCCTGCGGGCGCGGACCTTCAAGTCCGCACCGATCGGGCGCCCGAGTCCGTCGGGGGCGGGCGGGGCCACTGCGAGGAGCGCGCGTCAACCAATGCCGTTCGGGGAGCACCAGTACAACGTCGACGACAAGGGACGCGTGATCCTGCCCCCCGCGTTCCGGGACTTCGTCGCGGACGGCATGGTCATCACCCGCGGCCTCGACAACTGCCTCTTCGTCTTCCCGCTCACCGCCTGGGAGCGCATCGAGAAGCGCCTCGTCGAGCTGCCCCTCACCGACCCGGAGTCGCGCAACTTCGTGCGTTTCTTCTACTCGGGCGCGGCGAAGGCCAAGCTCGACTCGGCGGGCCGCATCAGCCTGCCGGCCCCCCTGAGGAGCTTCGCGAAGACCGAAGGCAACGTGATCGTCGTCGGGGCTCCCAACCGCCTCGAGATCTGGAACGAGCAGCTCTGGCTCGCGAACTTGGGAGCCGTGCAGGAGAACCCGCCGGCCCCCGAGCTCCTCAGGGAGCTGGTGGGATGAGCCTGACGGAGGCCTCCCCCACCCTCACTCCCGCGCCGCACGTGAGCGTCATGGCGGCGGAGACGCTCGCGGCCCTCGCCGTGCACCCGGGCGCCTGGTACGTGGACGGCACCTTCGGCGCCGGCGGGCATACGCGGTTGCTCCTGGAGCGCGGCGCCAACGTGCTCGCCATCGACCAGGACCCGGCCGCGGCCGGTCACGTCGCCGCGCTGCGGCGCGCCGGTCTGCCCGGCGAGCTCCGGTTCGTGGCCGGGAACTTCAGGGACGTCGAGAGCCTCACGGCTGCCGAGCTCGGCAACGCCAGGGGCATCGCGGGCGTCCTGCTCGACCTCGGCGTCTCCTCCATGCAGCTCGACGAGGGGGGGCGCGGCTTCGCCTTCCGCCACGACGGCCCGCTCGACATGCGGATGTCCGCGACGGGCGAGAGCGCGGAGGACGTCGTGAACGACTACTCCCTCGAGGACCTCGCCGCCATCATCTTCCGGTACGGCGAGGAGCGCCACAGCCGCCGCGTCGCCAGGCGCATCGTCGAGGCGCGTGAGGGCGGACGCATCCAGACGACGGGTCGCCTCGCCGAGGTGGTGAGCTCCGCGTACCCGCCAGGCCCTCGGCGCGAGCATCCGGCGCGCCGCACGTTCCAGGCGCTACGCATCCACGTGAACGACGAACTGGGCGCCTTGCAGGAGGGCCTCGAGGCGGCGGCCCGCCTACTCGCTCCGGGCGGGCGGCTCGTGGTGCTCGCGTACCACTCGCTCGAGGACCGCATCGTGAAGCAGTTCCTGAAGGACTCGCCCCGCATGAGCGCGCTGACCAAGCGCCCCCTCGAGGCGACGCCGGAAGAGATCGAGACCAACCCGAGAGCACGCAGCGCCAAGCTCCGAGCGGGTGAAAGGGTCAACCAGTGAACGTCCCACTACCGGCTCCGTTCCGGATCGCCTTGCCGGCCTACCTCGTCCTGCTCCTCGTCCTCGCCGTCATGGGCGCGTCCAACCAAGGCTTGTTGCGCCACCAGCTCGACCTGATGGACCGCAAGGAAGAGCTGAGCGCCTCGGTGGCCCGGGCACGCCTGGTGGCTGGCACCGTCACGGCGCCGCAAGCGGTGGCGGCGTGGGCCAGGGCGGCGGGCTTCGTGCCCGTGCCGGAGGGCGGCATAGCGGTCGCCGCGGCCGCGGGCAGCGTCGACGTTCCACCCGTGGAGGGGCCGAGCCTGGAGGTGCGCACGGTATGGCGCTGATCACCCCGAGCAACGCCGGCGCCAAGCCGTTCCGCCGCGGCGCGGCGACGCGCGTCAGGGCGCAAGCCCCCGAGGCCGCAGCGCGCGGCGGTACGAAGCGCGTGGAGCAGGTCGAGCCCGCCTCCATCCGCCTCAAGCGCTCGTGGCTCCTCGTCCCGGCCACCGTTCTGCCGCTCCTCGTCGCGCTCGCGGGCTTCACGCTCCAGCAGCGGGGTTTCACCGACCTCCCCGCCATGCCCGTCGAACAGGTCGTGCGCGGCCGCGTGCTCGCCTCGGACGGCACGGTACTGGCCGAGGGGGCGGCGGGCGACCGGCACTACCCACTCGGCGGCCTCGCCGCCCCCCTCCTCGGCTTCACCGGCGCGCTCCAGCCGGACGGCCGCTACGGGCTCGAGGGAGTGGAGTACACGCTCGATCGCACCTTGGCGAGCGGCCAGGACGTCACCCTGACGCTCGACCCCGTGCTGCAGGCCGCCACGGAGAGCCACCTGGCAGCGGCGGCGCTCGAGCACTCCGCGGAGAGCGGGGCGGCCATCATCCTGGAAGTCGGCACCGGCCGGGTGCTCGCGTCCGCCAGCTACCCGAGCTACGACCCGAACGCCTGGCAGAGCGCGAGCCGCGGCCAGATGCTGAACCGCCCGTTCCAGCAGGTGTACGAGCCGGGCTCCGTCATCAAGCCGCTCGTCGTGGCCGGCCTCCTGCAAGACGGCCTGCTCTCCCCCAACGAGCTCGTCGACGCGCCGATGACGCTGCGCGTCGGCACGAAGACGTTCAGGGACGTGGCGCGCCACGACCCCCTCCTGAGCGTGCCCGACGTGCTCGCCTACTCGAGCAACTCCGCCATGATCGCGCTCGGCTCACGTTTCCAGCCGGCGCAGCTGCACGACTGGATGTGGCGCTTCGGCCTCGGCCACGGCGTCGACCAGGCGAGCGCCAGCAGCCGCAGCGGCATCCTCAACGACTGGGCGACGTGGGTGCCGCAGGACCAGGCGTCCAACAGCATCGGGCAGAACCTATCGGTGACGCCGCTGCAGATCGCGGCCGCCTACTCCGTCTTCGCCAACGACGGCGTCTACGTACCGCCGACGGTCGTGGAGGGCGAGACCCTGCCTGCCCCGCACCGCGTGCTGGCGCCCGAGATCGCTCAGGCCATCAGGAGCATGCTCTCCCACGTCATGGACACGGGCGGCCTGCGCCAGTCGCGCATCCCCGGCATGAGCGTGGGCGGCAAGACGGGCACGGCCGACGTGTACGACCCCGTGGCGGGCACCTACCCTCCGGACGACTACGCCCTCACCTTCGCCGGGATGTTCTCCGTGGAGAAGCCGAAGGTCGTGGTCGTCGTCATGCTGATGAAGCCGCAGGGCGACAGCACCAGCACTTACGTCGCCGCCCCCATCTTCAGGGCCATCGGGAGCGAGGTCGTGGCGCACTGGGGCGTGGCGCCGGTGGCCGAGGCGGTCGCTCAAGTCCGCTGAGCGCGGCATGCGATCACGCACCCGGCCAGCGGCCAGCGCGGCGACCAACTCGCTGGCGGTCGCTCAAGTCCGCTGAGCGCGGCATGCGATCACGCACCCGGCCAGCGCGGCGACCAACTCGATGCGGCATGCCAGTATGATGTGTAAGATAGTCAACATGTGGAGGTTGGTGTCATGACTCTCCTGAGCGTGCGCTCGTTGGTGAGGCTCCTCAACACCGTCGAGCCCGTCGAGGACCTGCCGGACGCCACCGGCATCGCCTTCGACAGCCGCCGGGTCCGGCCCGGCGACGCCTTCTTCGCCTTACCCGGCGAGAGCGGCCACGGCATCGACTTCGCCGACGACGCCGTCGCGCGCGGCGCGGCGCTCATAGTGTCCGACCGGCCTCACCGGCGCGGTCTGCTCGTCGACGACGCGAGGGCCGCCATCCTCGCCCTCGGCCGCGCCGCCAGGGACCGCCTGGCCGGCCCGGTCGTCGGCATCACGGGCTCGGCCGGCAAGACGAGCACCAAGGCCCTCCTGGCCGCCGCTCTCCCGGGGCGGTCCACGCCGGGCAACATGAACACGCACTACGCCATCGCGAGCGCCCTCGTGAGCGCCGCCCTGGAGGACGCCGACCTCCCACCCGATGCGAGCGGCGCGCCGCTCGTCCTCGAGCTCGGGATCGACAGACCGGGCGAGATGACCGAGCTCCTGGAGCTCACCCGCCCCGACCACGCGCTCCTGACCACCGTCGGGGCCAGCCACACGCAGGCGCTGGGCGACGTGGCGGGAGTGGCGCGCGAGAAGGCGCTGCTCCTCGAACGGACCCCCGGCGTCAAGGTCGTCGGGGCCGCCGCCGCGCTCTACCTGGACGCCGCGACGCTGGCGACCACGGTCGTGGTCGACGTGGTCGGCAAGGGCGCCCCCCTACCGCCCGAGTTCGCCGGCGCGGCGGCCAGCGCGGTGGGGAGCGCCGAGGAGCTGCCCGGCGGTCGCACCGCGCTGCGTTGGCGGGACGCGGGCGAGACGGGCGCCGTCACCCTCCCCTGGACGGGGCGCGCCATGGCACAGAACGCGCTAGCGGCAGCCGCGACTGCGACGAGGCTCGGCAACGCCCAGAAGGGGGCGTGGGAGCGCATGGCGCAGGCCAAGCTCGAGCACGGCCGCTTGGAGCGCCACGAGCTCCAGGGCCTGACGCTGATCGACGACAGCTACAACTCCAACCCCGCCTCGCTCGTCGAGGCCCTCGAGGTGTTGCGGGCCGCACCGGCCCCACGCGCAGCGTTCCTCGGCGACATGCGCGAGCTGGGGAGCCTGGACAGGGAGAGCCACTTGCGCGCGGGCGAAGCGACGCTCGGCCTCGACCTCGTCGTGGCCGTCGGGCCTTCCAGCGCGGCGCTGCAGGAGACCAACCCAGCGGCCGTCCACGTGCCGGACGCGGCGGCGGCGTGCGCGCTCCTCGAACGGGTACCGCGCGGCGCGACCCTGCTCGTGAAGGGCTCCCGCAGCGTGGGTATGGAGCGGGTCGCCGAGGCCGCGCGCGCTAGGGCGTCCGCGGGCGCGTGGCGCGCGTCGGGCGAGACCGTCGAAGAGGGGACGTCATGCTGACCACCGTATTGGCCGCCGTCATCAGCCTCGTGCTCACCGGCATCTTCGTGCAGGTCGCGCAGCGGCTCGGTTGGGGCAAGGCGATCCGCGCGCAAGGCCCGGAATCGCACCTGGCCAAGGCCGGCACGCCGACCATGGCGGGGGTGGCGTTCCTCCTCGCCGCCGCCGGCGCCTGGGCCGTCTTCGCGGGCGACGCCATCCGGCCCGAGCTCGCCCTCGTCCTCCTCACGCTCGGCAGCGGGCTCCTCGGGCTGTACGACGACTCCCTCTCGCTGGCTCGCAAACGGAGCCGGGCCCTCGGCCTCGAGGAGCAGAGCCCCGGCCTCATGGCCCGGTACCGCCTGCTCGGCCAGGGCGTGCTCGCGTTGGCGTTCGGCTGGTGGGCGGTGCGCGGCGGCGCCACGCTCTTCGGCGTCGAATGGCTGGATGTCCTGGCCTTCGCGTTCGTGATCGTCGGGAGCATCAACGCCTTCAACTTCACGGACGGACTCGACGGCCTCGCCGCCGGCGTCACGGCCATCGTGCTCGTCTTCTTCCTCGCCTCCCCGTTCGCCGCCGCCCTGCTCGGCGCGCTCCTCGGCTTCCTCTGGTACAACGCCCACCCGGCGCGGACCTTCATGGGCGGGGTCGGCTCCGAGGCGCTCGGGGCGGCCGTCGCCGGGCTCGCCATCCTCCAGGGGACCGTCTGGTACCTGCCGCTCGTTGCCGCCATCCCCGTGCTCGAGGTCCTCGCCGTCGTAGCGCAGGTCGGCTACTTCAAGGCGACGGGCGGCAAGCGCCTGCTGCGCATGAGCCCCCTCCACCACCACTTCGAGCTGAGCGGCTGGAGCGACGCGCGCATCGTCACGCGCTTCCAGCTCGTCACCGCCCTCTGCGTAGTCCTGGCGGTCGCCATCCGCCAGGCCGGTTAGATGCCGGGCGAGGTCCTCGTCTACGGGCTCGGGCGCTCCGGGCTCGCGGTCGTGAAGCGTCTGCGCGCGGCCGGCACCGCCACGGCGTTCTTCGACAGGCGCGGGAGCGGGCAGGACGTCACGGCGGCGCTCGAGGCGGGCGCGCGGAGCGTCGCCGCGGTCGACGGCGGCGGCTTCGCCCTCGCCATCGCCGCCCCGGGGGTGCCCATCGACCACCCCGACCTTGACGCCCTGCGCGCGGCGGGCACGGAAGTGATCGGTGAGGTCGAGTGGGTGTGGCGCACGACGCCTGGCATCTACGTAGGCATAACCGGCACGGCGGGCAAGGGCAGCGTGACGCGCTGGACGGCCGACACGCTCAAAGCCGCCGGTCTGGACGCCGTGGCCGGCGGCAACATCGTCCCCGCGCTCGCCGCCGTGGCCGGGCCCGGGCGCGTCCACGTCGTCGAGATGTCGTCCTTCCAACTCGAGCGTTGCCCCACGTTCGCGCCGGACGTGGCCGTGCTCCTCAACCTCGGCGAGGACCACATCGACCGCCACGGCAGTGTTGCTGCCTACCACGCGGCCAAGCACAACCTCATCGCCAACCTGGGCCCGCGCTCCACCCTCGTCGGCAACGACGACGACCCGGTGCTGCGGCGTTGGGCGGACGCGAGCGCGGCGACCGGCGTGAACGTCAGGCGCTTCTCACTCGAGCGGCCCGCGGCGGCCTACCGGACGCCGGAGGGCATGCTCGTCCTGGACGGCGAGCCCCTACTGCGCGCCGGCGACCTCCACGTGCTCGGCGAGCACCAGGTGGCGAACGCACTGGCGGTCGCGCTCAGCTGCGCCGCCGTCGGCGCCCCGGCCACGGCCATCGCGGCCGGCCTGCGCGCGTTCACCGGCCTCCCGGGGCGCTACTCGGTGGCCGGCCAGGTCGGCAACGTGCGGTTCTTGGAGGACTCGATCGCGACGCGCCCGTTGGCCGTCGCCGCTGCGCTGCGCTCCAGCCCGCGCCCGTTGGTATGGCTGGCTGGCGGTCAGGGCAAGGGCGCCAGCCTCGCCGACCTGCGCGAGCTCGTGGCCGACAAGGTCGACCTGCTCGTTCTCATCGGAGCCAGCGCGGAGGAGTTCCGCTCCGCCTTCGGCGACCTCGTGCCGACCGTCGTCGTGGCGGAGCCGGACGGGCGCGCGGCCATGCGCGCCGCGGTGACCACCGCGCACGCGCACCTGAGCGAGCATCACGGCGGCGCGGGCACCGTCCTCCTCGCCCCGCTCGCCGCCTCGTTCGACCAGTTCGAGGACTACGTCGACCGGGGGGCCGCCTTCCGCGAAGCCATCGGCGCCGTCCGCGCTCCGGCGCGCGTCGGCACGCTCGGTCCGGACGCCTGATGGACAGGCTGCTGCTCAGCATCCAGGTGACGCTCGGGCTGCTCGGCGTCGTGGGCGTGGCGGCAGCCGCGCCCGACGCGGCCCTCGAGCACGGCACGCGCTTCGCCTTCGCGCTGCTCCTCACGTTCGCCGTCGCGCGCCTCCGTGAGAAGCAGGTGCTCAAGCTCTCGCCCTACGCCTTCGTCGCGCTCCTCTTCCTCCTCGTGCTCGTCCTCTTCATCGGCGTCTCGCCGGCCGGCAGCGAGAGCAAGCGGTGGATCCTCGTCGGCGGCGTCAGCCTGCAGCCGTCGGAGCTGATGAAGGTGGCGGTCATCGCCTACCTGGCGGCCTTCTTCCACAACCACCTCGGCAACTGGGAGATCTGGCGACCGATGCTCGTCATCGGCCTGACGGCCGGCCTCATCGTCATCGAACCGGACGTCAGCACGGCCGTGTTCGTGTTCCTGCTCGCCGTCGCTATCATGATCGCGGCCGGCGCCACCCTCACGCGCGTCCTCGCCATCCTGTTCACCGCCGCCGTGACGGCTGCCCTGCTGGCCGGCACGGTCCTCAGCCAGTTCACGTACATCGGCGAGCGCATGGTCGGCTACTTCGACCGGTGGGGGCAGCAGTCGCAGGCAGCGGACCTCTCCTACCAGGCGCTCAGGGCCCTCGACGCCATCGGGCGCGGCGGGGTCCTCGGCGTCGGCACCGGGCGCCGCGTGCCCGTGCCGGAGGCCGACACCGACTTCATCGGCGTGGCCATCGCGCACTCCCTCGGCTTCCTCGGCTCGGTGACGCTGGTGGCCATGTACGCGCTCCTGGCGTGGCACGGCTACCGCATCGCCCGGCGCGTGACGGGCCCGTCGGCGCTCCTCGCGGCCGGCGCCACCGCGTACGTCTGTGGGCAGGCCGGCCTCAACCTCCTCGTGGTGACGGGCATGTTCCCCGTGACGGGGCTGCCGCTCCCGGGCGTCAGCTACGGCCTCAACTCCCAGGTGTCGGTCGCCATCGCCTTCGGCTTCCTGCACACGGCGAGCCGGCTCGCCGAGCCGGCGCCCGCCGCCGTTTCCGAGGGGCCGGAGCCCGGCCGGTTCGCCCCGGCGCCCGCCGCGAGGCACCGAGCGTGAGCGCGCCGCAGCGCCTGCTCCTCGCCACCGGCGGCACGGGCGGCCACATCTACCCCGCCCTCGCGGTCGCTAGGGAGGCCGCCGCGCGCGGGGCCGAGGTGGCGCTCATCGGCGGGCTCGGGGGCATGGAGGAGCACCTCGCCGGCGAGGCCGGGGTCCAGTTCTTAGGGGTCGCCACGGGCAAGTGGGACCGCCAGCGCCCCGACCCGCGGCAGGCGCTCAAGGCCGCGTCCGGTCTGTCGCAGGCCGTGGGCCTGGCGCGGAGGTTCGCCCCGGACGTAGTGGTCGGCTTCGGCGGCTTCGCCTCCATGCCCGGGTGCTTCGCGGCGTGGCGGTTGCGCGTCCCACTCGTGCTGCACGAAGGCAACGCGTTCCCGAGCCGCGTCAACCGGTGGTTCGCGCGCGCCGCCAGGCTCTTCGTGAGCGCGCAACCCGAGGCCCTGGCCCATGTGAGGACCGCCAAGTCGCTCGTCATCCCCTTCCCGGTCCGGGAGGAGCGCGTCGAGCGCGCCGCCGCGCGCGCCGCGCTCGGGCTGCCCGGCTCCGCCGTCGTCACCCTCGTGATGGGCGGCTCCCAAGGCTCGCTCGCCCTGAACCGCGCCGTTCCGGACGCGTACGAGAAGCTCGCGAACGCCGGCCGCGCGCCGGTCGTGATCCACTCGACGGGGCCGCGCTGGCTGCCGGAGGTGGAGGCGCGCGCGGCCGCATGGCCCGCCTACCACTCGAGACCGTACGTCGACGCCGTCACCGCCTGGTCGGCCGCCGACCTCGCCATCACGCGCGCCGGGATCAGCACGCTCTCCGAGGCGGCCTTCCACGGCGTCCCCGCGCTCATGGTCCCCTTGCCGACGGCCGCCGAGGACCATCAGTCGCATAACGCCCGCGCGGTGGCGAACGCGGGTGCCGGGTCGCTCGTCGAGGAGAGCGAGATCGCCACGGCCCTGCCAGAGGCCTGGACGCGCGCGCTCGACCCGGAGTGGCGCCGGGCCGCGGCCGCGGCCGCGGCGGCGCGGACCCCGGCGGGCGCCGCGCGTCGTATCGTTGACGCCGTTTTGGAGACCGGAAGAGAGAGATGACAGACCTAGACATAGAGACGGCACGCGGCGGTTCCGGCGGCGGCCAGCGGATCCACTTCATGGGCATCGGCGGCGTGAGCATGGCCGCCCTGGCGCGCTGGTGCCACGAGGAGGGCTTCGCCGTCAGCGGCTGCGACGCCGGCGGCGGTCCGGTGCTCGCCGAGCTCGAGGCGCTCGGGATAGCGACGTGCGCCGGACACGACCCGCGCCACGCGGAGACCGCCGACATCGTGGTTCATAGCATGGCCGTTCCGTACGACCACCCCGAGCTCGAGGCCGCCAGGGCCGCGGGCTGCAAGGTCCTGCGCCGCATCGCGTTGCTCGGTGAGCTGTTCACCCGCCGCAGCGCCGTCGCCGTCACGGGCACGAACGGCAAGAGCACCACCACCGCCATGGTGGCCACGCTCCTGCTGGCCCTCGACGAGGAGACGTCCGTGCAGCTCGGGGCCTCCCTCCCGATCATCGGCGGGAGCATGCGCTACGGGAAGGGCAAGTGGCTCGCGGCCGAGGTCGACGAGTCCGACCCCGGCTTCGCCGACCTGGTCAGCGCCGTGGCGGTCATCACGAACCTCGACGACGACCACGTCGCCGGCGAGTACGACGAGCGCCGCAACTACCACGCCTCCTTCGAGGACCTGCAGGCCGCGGCGCTGCGCTTCGCGCGCGCGGCCGAGAAGCTCGTGTACTGCGGCGACTGGCCGGGCCTTCGCGAACTCGTCGGGGCGCACGAGCACGCCGTGAGCTACGGCACGGGCGCGGGGTGCGACTACCGCATCCGCGCCGTCCACCTCGCCGCCGCCGGCAGCAGCTTCGAGCTGGTCGCCCCCGGCCTCGGCGTCCTCCGGGTGGAGCTGTCAGTTCCCGGCATGCACAACGTGCTCAACGCCACGGCGGCGCTGGCGGCCACCCACCTGGCCGGCTTCGACCCGCGCCCAGCCCTGGGCGCCCTGAAGGCCTTCACGGGGGTCGGCCGCCGGTGGCAGTCGTACGGCGCCCTGAACGGCGCCAGCATCGTCGACGACTACGCCCACAACCCGGCCAAGGTGGCGGCCACCCTGAAGGCCGCCCGCGCCACGGGCCTCAAGGTCCGGGCGGTGCTGCAGCCGCACCGCTGGGTGCGCACGGCGCGCCAGTGGCCCGCCCTCGCCAAGGCCGCCGCGCTCGCCGACGAGGTGGTCGTGCTGGGCGTCTACGGCGCGGGCGAGCGACCCATCGAGGGCGTGTCGCCTGAGCTGATCGCCGAGCGGGTGAGGGAGCTGGGCGTGCCCGCGCGCATCACCGACGTGGTCGGCGCCGAGGAGTACCTGGCCGCCACGGCCGCGCCTGGCGAGCTGCTCATCACCCTTGGCGCCGGCGACGTCTGGCGCGTGGCCGCCGGCCTGGCGGCGCGCGCCGGCTCCGGCAGCGGCGCGGACGCCACCGCGACGACGGAGCGCTGAGCGCGTGGCGCCGGCGGCCACGACCGGTCCGCGGGTGAGGCGCGTGCGGCTACGCGACTACACGACCTTGCGCGTCGGCGGGGAGGCCGAGCTCTGGGAGGTCGAGAGCTCGAACGACCTGCGCGAGGCGACCAGCGAGCCGTTCCTCGTGCTCGGCTCCGGCGCCAACCTCCTCGTGGCGGACGGCGGCGTCGCCGAACGCGTCGTGCGCCTCGGCCGCGCCTACAACTCCATGCCCGACTTCGCCGCCGGCGCCGAGACGTGGGTCGGCGCCGCCACCCCCTTGCCCGGCCTCGTGAGGCGCGCGCAGCGAGCCGGCCTCTCGGGGCTCGAGGGCCTGTCCGGCGTCCCCGCCGTCGTCGGCGGGGCGGTGGCGATGAACGCCGGCACGCGGTTCGGCGAGATGTCAGGCGCGGTGGCGGCCGTCGAGCTGTTCGTCGGCGGCGGCCTCGAGGTCGTGCCGGCGGCGGAGCTGGGCTTCACGTATCGCCACACGGACCTGCCGCCCGGCGCCGTCGTCACGCGTGCGCTGCTGCGCCTCGCGCCGTCGACGCCCGAGGCCGTGGCCGCGTCCATGGCGGCAGTCGACGCGGCCCGGGCCGGGCAGCCGAAGGTCAAATCCGCCGGTTGCGCGTTCAAGAACCCGGCCGGCGCCTCGGCCGGCAAGCTCATCGACGAGGCCGGCCTCAAGGGCCTGCGCGTCGGAGACGCCATGGTCTCGTTCGAGCACGGCAACTTCATCGTCAACGCGGGCGAAGCGACGGCCGCGGACGTGACGGCCCTCCTCGCCGAGGTGCGCTCGCGCGTGCCCGTGCCCCTCGAGCTGGAGTGGCGGCGCTGGGGGTTCTGACGTGCGGCGCTTCGGTCTGGCACTGCTCGTCCTGCTGGCGGCGCTAGTCGTGACGAGCCTCTTCGTGCCCAAGGTCGCCGTCGTGGTGGTGGAGGGGAACGTCCATCACGACGCCGCCACCGTCCAACGCCTGGCGAACGTCGCGGCGGGCGACCCCTTCCTCTGGGTTACGGCTACGCGGGTGCGCGCCCTCGGCGAAGACCCATGGGTCCTGAACGCCATCGTCGTCCGGCAGTGGCCCGACCGGGTGACCATCGGCGTCCGGGAACGGACCCCGGCCCTGACCGACGGCGTGACCACGTGGGCCGACGATGGTACAGTCCTAAGCGGCGCGACCCCGGCGGAGACGACGGGGCTGCCGAGGCTCGAAGGCTGGGGTCCAGGGCGCGTGGAAGAGGCGCTGGTGCTCCTGAGGCTGCTGCGGCCTTTCGGCGTGCTGGTGATAAGCTACTCGCCGGAAGGGTTCGACATCCTGATGGATGGCACGCAGCTGTTCACGCCGAGCGCAGAGGCTCTGCGCGAGCATTGGGCGGCATTCGTAAGCCACCGTGGGGGCCGCATGGCGGTTTACCCCTGGGGAGTGAGCAAGGCACATGAGTGACGAACGCATCATCGTCGGGCTCGACATAGGCACGACCAAGATCTGCACCGTCATCGGTGAAGTCGCATCTGACGGCGTTCTCGACATCATCGGCGAGGGCACGGTGCCTTCCGACGGCCTACGCAAGGGCGTCGTCGTCAACCTTGAGCGCACCATCGCCGCCGTGCGGCAGTCGGTGGCGGCCGCGCAGCGCGTCGCCGGCGTCGAGGTGCACTCGGCCTGGGTGGGCGTGGCCGGCAGCCACCTCAAGGCGCTGACGAGCCACGGCATGACCGCCATCCGCCGCGGTTACGACGTGACGAGGACGGACATCGACCGCACGATCGAGAACGCCCGCGCCGTGCCGCTCGAAGCGAACATGGAGATCCTCCACGTCATCCCGCAGGAGTACGTGGTAGACGGCAACGACGGCATCAAGGACCCGCTCGGCATGTCCGGGGTGCGCCTCGAGGTCGACGTGCACATCGTGGCCGGCGCCCAGGGCCCGCTGCAGAACCTCAAGCGCTGCGCTACGGACGCCGGCGTCGAGGTCGACGGTCTGGTCGTCCAGGCGCTGGCCTCCGGCCTCGCCGTCCTCAACCGCGGCGAGCAGGAGCTGACCACGCTCCTCATCGACATCGGCGGCGGCACGACGGACATCGGGGTCTTCCGGCGCGGCACCCTCGCGCACTCCGCCGTCATCCCGCTCGGCGGCGACCACATCACGCAAGACATCAGCCAGCTCCTGCGCATACCGCCCGACGAGGCCGAACGCGTCAAGCGCCGCTACGGCGTGGCCCTGCCGGAGCTGGCCGACCGCGACGTAGAGCTGGAAGTCGCCAACCCCAGCTACACGGCGAGCATCTCGACGTTCGAGCTGGCGCAGGTCATCCGCCCCCGCGTGGTCGAGATCCTCGACATGGTCCGCTCCGACATCGAGCAGCGCATGGGCGCCCTCGAGCTCCTGGCCGGCAACGTCGTCATCACGGGCGGCGCGTCGCTCATGCCCGGCGTCGAGCAGGTGGCCAACGACCGCTTCAGGCTCCCCGTCCGCATCGGCAAGCCCGACGGCGTGAGCGGCCTCTCCGACGTGGTGGCCAGTCCGGCTCACGCCACGGCCGTCGGACTGGTACGGTACGGGATGGCGCACGGCCCCATCCTCGCCCCCGTGGTCCGCCGGCAGCGCTCGACGACGAGCGAGGCCGTGGAGACCGAGAACTTCTTCGGGCGCGTACGCAAGATCCTCAAAGACTTCTTCTGAGGTCGGCAACGGAAAGGCGGGCTAAGGCGATGTACAACGTGGACAACGCAGTCATCCGGGTGATCGGATTGGGCGGCGGGGGCAACAACGCGGTCAACCGCATGATCGAGACCGGGCTGCGCGGGGTGGAGTTCGTCGCCGCGAACACCGACGCGCAGGTGCTCGCCACGTCTCTCGCCGACGTGCGCATCCAGATGGGCGACCACCTGACCAAGGGGCTCGGCGCCGGCGCCAACCCCGAGGTCGGCGAGAAGGCCGCCATCGAGGACCGCGACCGCATCGCCGAGGCACTCCGCGGCTCCGACCTCGTCTTCATCACGGCGGGCATGGGCGGCGGCACGGGCACCGGCAGCGCGCCCATCGTCGCCGAGGTCGCCCGCGAGCTCGGGGCCCTCGCCATCGCCGTCGTCACGTCACCCTTCCAGATGGAGGGACCGCGGCGCATGGCACAGGCGCAGGAAGGCCTGAGGCGCCTGGAGGACAAGGTCGACGCCCTCATCGTCGTCGAGAACCAGCGCCTCCTCTCCGCGCTCGACCGCAAGGTGCGCCTGCAGGACGCCTTCCGCGTGGCCGACCGCGTCCTGTACCACGGCGTCCGCGGCATCTCCGACGTCATCAACGTGCCCGGCCTCATCAACGTCGACTTCGCCGACGTCAAGGCGCTCCTCCAGGGCGCCGGCACCGTGCTCATGGGCATCGGCGCCGGTCGCGGCGAGAACCTCGCCGACGACGCGGCCGAGAGCGCCACGCACTCTCCCCTCCTCGCCCGCGGCGTCGAGGGCGCGCGCAACCTCCTCATCAACATCACGGGCTCCGAGAGCCTCGCACTCTTCGACGCCCACGAGATCGTCAACAAGATCAGCGAGGCCACGGAAGTCGACGAGCCCAACGTGCTTTTCGGGATCACGTTCGACGAGGACGCCGGCGACGAGGTGCGCGTCACCGTCATCGCCGCCGGCTTCGACCAGGCCCCGCAGACGCGCATCCTGCGTCCGACGCACCTGCGCGGCGGGCTCGGCGGCGCCAACAAGACCTACGACCCGAGCAACTTCGACATCCCGGCTTTCCTCAGGTACAACCCTGACGCCAACGACAACTGAAGAGCGCGCCGCGCGGGTCCGCATGCGTGACGTGAAGTTCCGCGGCAGGCTGTTCACGACCGCCGTCTTGGACGGGCGGTGGGAGGTCGTGGAGCATCCCGACGCCGTGGCGATCGTCGTGGCCCGCGGTCGCGAGGTGCTCGGCGTGCGCCAGGCGCGACCGGCCATCGGCGCGACGACGTGGGAGATACCGGCCGGCCTCATCGAGCCCGGGGAGGCGCCCGAGAGGGCGGCCGCGCGCGAGCTCGCCGAGGAGGTCCAGCTCGGGGGCGAGCTGGCGCTCGTCTCGCGCCTCTACTGCTCGCCCGGCTTCAGCGACGAGCAGGTGTACCTCTACGAGCTCACGAACGTCCGCCAGGCGCACGGCACGCCGGACGAAGGCGAGGTGCTCACCAGCGAGTGGCGCGACGCGCTCGAGGTGTGGCGCAGCGTGCTGGCGGGCGCCGAGGCGACGTCGGGCGTCACGCTGCTCGGGCTGAGGCACGTGTTGGCGCGCGCCGGCACCCCCGTGTGACGCGCGCAGCGACCGTCACGCACGCCACCCTGACCGACGTCGCGGCCAGGGGCGGGGTGTTAAGCATCGGCAACTTCGACGGCGTGCACCTCGGGCATAGGCTCCTCCTCGGCCGCATGCGCGAGGTGGCGCGCGAGCGCGACGTTCCCAGCGTCGTCGTCACGTTCTTCCCACCCGCTCGCGTCCTCTTCGGCGGCGGCCAGTACCTCATGACGCCGGCGGAGAAGCTCGTCGCGTTGCAGGAGTACGAGCCGGACGCCGTCGTCAGCATCCCGTTCGACCGCGGCTTCGCCGAGACCGACAAGGAGGCGTGGCTGGAGCAGCTGGCCGGCCTCGAGCCGAGCCTCATAGTGGTGGGTCAGGACTTCCGCTTCGGCAAGGGCCGCGTCGGCGGGCTGGACGACCTGGGGCGTGTCGCCGCCGCGCTCGAGGCTTTCCCCCTCCTGGAGGTCGGTGGCGCCGTCGTGAGCTCCTCCCGGGTGCGCGAGCTCCTTGGCGCCGGCGACGTGTCCGGCGCGGGCCGGCTCCTCGGCGCCCCCTACCTGGTGCGCGGCGTCGTCACGCGCGGTCAACGGCGCGGCCGTCAGCTCGGCTTCCCGACCGCCAACCTGGCCGTTCCCGCCGGGAAGGCGCTGCCGCGGGGGGTCTTCGCGGTGACGGTCGCGGCGGGTGGGCGCGAGCTGCCCGGCATGGCCAACGTCGGCCCCCGCCCGAGCTTCCCGGAAGCCCCGCCAGCGTTGGAGGCGCACCTCTTCGATTTCGCGGGCGACCTGTACGACACGGAGCTGGACGTGCGCTTCGTTGCGCACCTGCGCGACCAACGGCCGTTCGGCGGCGTCGACGAGCTGCGCGCCCAGCTGCGCCGTGACGAGCGAGCCGCGCGCGCGGCGCTCGGTCTGTAGCCGCCAACGCCGGCCGCTGCCGATCGTCGCCGGCGCGCGGGGTCGCACCCGGCTCCCGCCGAGGCGACGCAGGGCAACCGAGGCAACGCAGGGCAACGAACGTATACTTGGACCCCATGTGGATCTACGGTCGTAACGCCGTCCTCGAGGCCATGCGCGACGCCCAGGTCGAGCGCGTCGCGGTGGCGCGCGGGGTGCAGCCCGGCATCCTCAAGGAGCTGCGGCGCGCGGCCGCGGCGGCCGACGTGCCGCTCGACGAGGTGCCGCGCATCCAGCTCGACCAGGTCCTCAAGACGACTCAGCACCAAGGCGTCGCCGCCCTGCTACCCGAGGTGAGGACGGTCGGTATCGACGCCGTGTTCGACCGGGCGCGCGAGCGGGGCGAGGAGGTCCTCGTCGTCCTCCTCGACCACCTGACCGACCCACGCAACGTCGGCGCCATCATCCGCAGCGCCGAGGCGCTCGGGGCGCACGGGGTGGTCATGGAGGAGCGCCGCTCAGCGCCCCTGACGGCCGTCGTCGTGAAGGCCGCGGCAGGCGCCACCGCGCACGTGCCGCTCGTCGTCGTCACCAACCTGCCCCGCACCATCGAGGAGCTCAAGGAGCGCGGCGTCTGGGTGTACGGCGCCGACGCGGCGGCCACGAGCGCGCCGTCCGACATCGACTGGCGCCGTCCCGTGGCCCTCGTCATCGGCTCCGAAGGCGACGGCATGCGGCGCCTCGTGCGCGAGCGCTGCGACGAGCTCGTGGCCATCCCGCTCGTCGGCAAGGTCGGCTCGCTGAACGCGGGCGTGGCCGCCGGCATCCTGTTGTACGCCATCGGCGCCGGCCGAGCAGGGTGACGGTAGGGTAACGACGAATCCAGTGCGCCGGAGCGGCGCGGAACGGTAGTCCTCACGTGGCCAGACCCCTGAAGAGCAGTGATCTCCTCACCCTGCGCACGGTCTCCGACGTCCAGGTCTCGGCCGACGGCCGCCTTGCGGCGTGGGTACTCACCGACGTCGTGCCGGCCGTCGGCGACCCCGAAGCCGCGGGCGGCAAGCCCTACACGCCGCCCCGTTACCGGAGCCGCGTCCACCTGCGCCCGCTCGAGGGCCTCGGCAGGCGCAGGCCGACCGAGTTCACCCGCGGGGAGTACGCGGACAGGTCGCCGCGCTTCTCCCCCACCGGCGACCGGCTCGCCTTCCTCCGCACCGGCGAGGCCGGCGCCCCGGCTCAACTCCACGTCATGCCGGTCGGCGGCGGCGAACCCGAGCGGCTCACGAGCCACAAGGCGGGCGTGGCCGCGTTCGCCTGGGCGCCGGACGGCAAGCGGATCGCCTACCTGAGCCTCGGCGAGCACGATGACCTGGGCGCCAAGAACGGCCAGCCGCGGCGCATCACCAGGCGCTACTGGCGCGGGGACGGCGTCGGCGTCGTACCAAGCACGACCAGCCAGCTATACGTCCTGAACCTCGCCAAGGGCGAGTCGCGCAAGGTCACGGACCTTCACGAGTCGCCGCGGCTCATGGCGTTCGCACCGGGAGGCGCGGCGGTGTGGCTCGCCGTCCCGGCCGGCGAGCGCTCGGCCGGCGAGTTCCGTGCCGACATCGCCCTGCTCGACCTGAAGACGGGCACGGCGAGCGTCCGCGTCGAGGACGTCGTCGGCTTGTCGTCCTTGCAGCCTTCTCCCGACGGCGCCTGGCTGGCGTACACGGCCAGCCAGCGCCAGGACGACGTGGCGGCCGAAGGCGGGGTCTGGCTCCTCGACGCGCGCGGGCCGCGCGCCAAGCCCCGCCTCCTCTCGGGCGAGGTCGCGACGCCCCCGAGCGCCGGGGGCGACAGCCGCTTCGGCGCTTACCCGTTCGGACCGGCGTGGAGCGAGGACGGCTCGGCGCTCACCGTGCTCGTGAACGCCGCGGGGGCGAGCGGTCTGGCGCGCCTCACCCTCGACGGCGCGCTCCAGCCTCTCGCGGACGCGCTCGGCGCCGACTCGACCTCGGCCGCCAAGGCCAGGCCCGGCACGCCGACGGCAGGCAAGAGCTCGACCGTCGGGACCGCGTCCATCGCGGCGAGCGGGCGCGTCGTCACGGCCTTCGCGGCGCCGACCACCGCCGGCGGCGTGGCGGCGCTCTTCATCGCCGAGACGCCCGACACGCCGGGCGAGGTGAACGCCCTCCTCGCGGACGGGCGCGAGGTACGGCTCAGCCACGCGAACGACGCCTGGCGCAAGCGCCTCGAGCTCGCGACCCCGGCTGGGCCCTTCACGGCCGGCGACGCCGAAGCGCAGTTCTGGGTCCTCGAGCCCGCCAAGCCCCGCAAGGACGGCGCCGCGGTGGTCGAAGTCCACGGCGGTCCGCACACGAACTACGGCTACGGCTTCCAGCTCGAGTTCCAGCTCCTGGCGGCACGGGGCTACGCCGTCATCTTCGGCAACCCGCGCGGGAGCAGCAGCTACGGTCACACGTTCGCCACGAGCATGCTCGGCCGGTACGGGTCGGTGGACGCCGACGACGTCATGGCCTTCGCGGAGGCCGGTGCCGCGCGCCTCGGCCGCAAGAAGACCCCGCTCCACCTGACCGGGGGCAGCTACGGCGGCTTCATGACGAACTGGCTGGTCGGCCAGACGACGCGCTTCCGCTCCGCCGTCACCCAGCGGAGCATCTGCAACTGGACGAGCATGTACGGCACCTCGGACATCGGCCCATGGTTCGTCGAGCGCGAGCTCGCCGGGGTGCCGTGGGGCGACGTGGAGGCGCTCTGGCGCCAGAGCCCCATCCGGTACGCCGACAAGATCGAGACGCCCCTCCTCATCGTGCACTCCGAGGAGGACTACCGCTGCCCCATCGAGCAGGCGGAGCAGCTCTTCGCCGTGCTCAAGCACCTCGGGAAGGCGGAGACGGAGCTCTTCCGCGTGCCGGGCGAAGGCCACGAGCTCTCCCGCTCGGGCAGGCCCGACAGGCGGGTCGCGCGGCTCGAGGCCATCGTTGGTTGGTTCGAGGCTCACCCCTGACCCGCCAGGCATGTGCTACAATTCGTCGGTTGACACCTTGGCCGGTATCGACTCGAATAGCAAGCGGATCCGGCTCGGGAACACACGATCTGAGAGGTAGACCAAAGATATGCCGATGAACGCGGAACAGAAGCTCGAGGTCATCGAGCGTTACGGTAAGGACGCGCAGGACACCGGTTCGGCCCCCGTGCAGGTGGCGCTCCTGACCAAGCGCATCGAGGAGCTCAGCGCCCATCTCCAGAACCACAAGAAGGACCATCACGGCCGCCGCGGCCTGCTCATGATGGTCGGCAAGCGCAAGCGCCTCCTCTCCTACTTGGAGCGCACGGATTACGACGCGTACAAGGAACTGATCGCCAACCTCGGACTCCGCCGCTGAGCCGGCAGCCGAGAAGGATCATCCCTGCCGGACGAGGTCGAGGCCACTGCACGGCCGCCCCAGATGGACCGTGCGGCTCATACACCAGAGGCGCCTTCGCGAGCGCCACTGACTGAACTTGGCACCAGCGGCGAGGCCAACCCACGGCCTCGCCGTTCACACATGGCCGGCAAGGTCATGACAGCGGGCATCGAAGCGGAAGAGAGCGAAGGAGAGACAGTGAACCTACCCAACCACCACCGGTACATCACCCAGTTCGGCGGCCGCGAGCTGGTCATCGAAACGGGCAAGCTCGCCAAGCAGGCGGCCGGCAGCGTGACCGTGCGCTACGGCGACACGCTCGTGCTGGTCACGGCGCAGATGAACGACAGCGCCTCCCCCGTGCCGTTCCTCCCCCTCACGGTCGAGTACGAGGAGCGCCACTACGCCATCGGCAAGATCCCCGGCTCGTTCATGCGCCGCGAGGGCCGCCCCGGCATCCAGGGCACGCTCAACGCGCGCATCGTCGACCGCCAGATCCGCCCCCTCTTCCCCAAGGGCCTGCGCAACGAGGTCCAGGTCATCGTGACCGTGCTCTCGGCCGACCAGGTCAACGACCCGGCGCCGCTCGCCGCCATCGGCGCCTCCGCCGCCCTCTCCATCTCCGACATCCCGTGGAACGGCCCGACGGCCTGCTGCACCGTCGGCTACGCGGACGGCCAGTACGTCGCCAACCCCAGCATGCGCCTCCTCCACGAGGGCGGCTCCCAGCTGGAGCTGACCGTCGCGGCGAGCAAGGACGCCGTGCTCATGGTCGAGGCGGCCGCCAACGAGCTCGGCGAGGACGTGATGGTCGGCGCCATCGAGTTCGCCCAGGCGCAGCTCGCCCCCGTCGTGGCGCTCATCGAGCGGATCAAGAGCGAGATCGGCCAGGCCAAGAAGGGCTTCACCCCCGCCGTAGAGCTCTCCCAGGCGGCCCTCGAGGGCGTGCGGCGCGGCGCGGCCGGCAAGCTGCGCGCCGCCCTCCTCACGGAAGGCAAGCACGAGCGCTCCGAGACCGTCAAGGCGCTGCGCGATGCGATCATCGCCGAGCTCGTCCCCGACGCCACGGCCGACGGCGCCGCCGCGCTCGTCGAGGAGTACAAGGTCGCGTTCGACAAGGTCGAGCAGGCCGAGCTGCGCCGCCTCATCCTCGAGGAGAACCTCCGCGTGGACGGCCGGCGCTCCGATCAGGTGCGGCCCATCTGGATCGAGACAGGCGTGCTGCCGATGGCCCACGGCTCAGCCGTGTTCACGCGCGGCGAGACGCAGGTCCTCGGCGTGGCGACCCTCGGCACGGGCCGCGATAACCGCCTCGTGGACGACCTCAGCCTGGACTCCAGCGAGGAGTTCATGCTGCACTACAACTTCCCGCCCTTCTCCACCGGCGAGGTCAAGCGCCTCAGGGGGACAGGCAGGCGCGAGCTCGGCCACGGCAACCTCGCGCGCCGCGCCCTGCTCGACGTCATGCCGAGCCAGGAGGAGTTCCCTTACGTGGTGCGCGTCGTCGGCGAGACGCTCGAGTCCAACGGCTCGTCCTCGATGGCCACGGTCTGCTCCGGCTGCCTCGCGCTCATGGACGCCGGCGTGCCCCTCAGGGCCTCCGTGGCCGGCATCGCCATGGGCCTCGTGATGGAAGGCTCGTCCTACCGCATCCTCACGGACATCCTCGGCTCCGAGGACGCCCTCGGCGACATGGACTTCAAGGTCACCGGGACGGCGGAGGGCGTGACGGCCCTGCAGATGGACATCAAGATCGGCGGCATCACCGCCGCCGTCATGCGCGAGGCCCTCGCCCAGGCGCGCATCGGCAGGCTGCACATCCTCGGCGAGATGGCGAAGGCCCTCCCGGCCGCGAGGAGCGAGATCTCGGCCCGCGCCCCGCGCATCCTGCAGGTCAAGATCCCGGTCGACAAGATCGGCACGGTCATCGGGCCCGGCGGCAAGCAGATCCGGGAGCTCGAGGCCATGGGCGCGACCGTCGAGGTCCAGGAAGACGGCACCGTGCGCATCTACTCCGAGGACTCCACCGCCGCCAGGGCCGTCAAGGCCCAGATAGAGGCGCTCACCGCCTCCGCCGAGGTCGGCAAGGAGTACGACGGCGTGGTTGCCAAGACGACGGAGTTCGGCGCCTTCATCACGCTCTTCCCGGGCACTGACGGCCTGCTGCACATCAGCCAGATCGCCGAGGAGCGCGTCGAGAACGTCGAGGACTTCCTCAAGCAGGGCGACCGGCTGAGGGTCAAGGTCAACGGCATCGACGAGCGCGGCAAGATCGACCTCGTGCGCCCCGAGCTGGAAGGCAAGATCGCCCCGCGCGGACCGCGACGTGGTCCAGGCGGCGACCGCGGAGAGCGACGCGACCGGAACAGCCGCGACCGCGGCCCCCGGCGCGACCGCTTCTAAGACGAAATCAAGCAGATAGAGGAAACAGAACATGCCAGATGACGAGCGCAAGCTCAACGAGACGCGCAGAAGAAAGCGCGCCGCCGCCGACACGAGCGGCCAGGAAAGCCCTGCCGCGCCACGGGCGCGGCGACCGGAAGCAAGGCAAGACGACAGGCAGGGGTCGAAGGCGGCTACCGCCAAGGATGCCGCTGCCAAGGACCCGGGCGGCGCCCCACAGGCGCCGGCCGACGGCGGCGGCAGGGCGCGGCGCGGACGCCGCGGCGCTGGGCGGCAGGGCGCGGGGCGTCAGGACGGCCAGGCGGGTCAAGGCGGCCAGAGTGGTCAAGGCGGCCAGGCCGCCGGTCGACCGGACCAACGCGCCGGCGACGCTCCCAGGAGAGCCGGCGCCACCCAGGGCTCCGGCGGTGCTCCCGCTAGCGAGCGGCAGGCCCAGGGCGACGACAAGAAGCTGAAGGTCATCGCGCTCGGCGGCATGGGCGAGATCGGCAAGAACATGTTCGCCTTCGAGTACGACGACGAGATCCTCCTGGTCGACGGGGGCCTCGCGTTCCCGGAGACGGAGATGCTCGGCGTCGACATCATCGTGCCGAAGATCGACTGGGTCGTCGAGAACTCCCACAAGATCAAGGGCTGGGTGCTGACGCACGGGCACGAGGACCACATCGGCGGCCTGCCGTACATGATCAGGCTCCTGCCGAAGGTCCCCATGTACGGTGCCCGGCTCACGCTCGGGCTCCTGCGCGGGAAGTTCGAGGAGTTCAAGCTCAGCGAGTCCGACGTCGACCTGCGCGAGATCAGCACGGACGCGCGCGTGAAGGTCAGCAAGAGCTTCACGGTCGACTTCTTCCGCATGACCCACTCCATCCCCGACAACTCCGGCATCATCGTCCACACGCCCATCGGACGCGTGGTGCACTCGGGCGACTTCAAGCTCGACTACAACCCGGCGGACGGCAAGACGAGCCACCTCCACAAGCTCGCCCAGGCGGGCGCCGACGGCGTGCTGCTCCTCATCTCGGACAGCACCAACGCCGAGCGCCCCGGCTACACGCCGAGCGAGCACGATGTGGCCATGGCGGTGGACGAGATCGTGGCCAAGGCCAAGGGGCGCGTCATCGTCACGACGTTCTCGAGCCATGTGCACCGTCTGCAGAACTTCGTGCGCATCGCCGAGCGCTACGACCGGCGCGTGGTCATGGAGGGGCGGTCGATGGTCAAGGCCATCGGCATCGCCCAGGAGCTCGGCTACCTGGAGGCCAAGCACGCCTTCGTGAGCACGGACGACCTCGGCGACATGCAGGACGACAAGGTCCTCTTCTTGTGCACCGGGTCACAAGGTCAGCCGATGGCGGCCCTCTCGCGCCTCGCCAACGGCACGCACCGGAAGATCCGCCTCAAGCCGGGCGACACGGTCATCCTCTCCTCCAACCCCATCCCTGGCAACGAGGAGGCCGTCGGGCGCGTAATCAACCAGCTCTACGCCAGCCGCGTCAACGTCCTCTACCCGCCCGCCTACAAGGTGCATACGTCCGGTCACGCCAGCCGCGAGGAGCTCAAGCTCATCCTCGACCTGACGCGCCCGAAGTTCTTCCTGCCGTGGCACGGCGAGATGCGCCACCAGGTGCACCACCAGCGCCTGGCGGACGGCATGAGCCACCCGCCGAAGAAGACGCTCATCGTCGGCAACGGCGACGTGGTCGAGCTGAGCCGCGACGACATGAAGGTGACGGGGAGCGTCGACGCCGGCGTCGTGCTCATCGACACCGTCGGCAAGGCCGGCGACGAGGTGACGGAGCCCATCATCCGCGACCGCCAGGCGCTGTCCGCGGACGGCGTCGTGGTGATCATGGCGCTCGCGAGCAAGTCGCCGACCGTCGAGGTCATCATGCGCGGCGTCGCCCAGGGCAGCAACGGCATGAAGGACGAGGTCGAGAAGATCGCGCTGGAGAGCCTGCAGCGCGGCATCCGCGAGAAGCGCCGCCTCGGCGACATCCGCGACGACATCTTCTACCCCGTGAGGCGTTAC
Source organism: Trueperaceae bacterium (assembly GCA_023954415.1). Taxonomy (NCBI): domain Bacteria; kingdom Thermotogati; phylum Deinococcota; class Deinococci; order Trueperales; family Trueperaceae; species Trueperaceae bacterium. The sequence goes on along the minus strand of JAMLIB010000001.1, from coordinate 540,004 downwards.
ATCCGGAAGGCGACGGGGCGCAACCCGCTCATCGTGCCGACCGTGATCGAGAACTGAGGGGCGCCTCGGGCCGAAGGGTAGGCGCCGAGGGGCGCGGCGCACCGGGCGCGTAAGGGTCGGTGGGGCGTGGCGGGCGCGGGGCGCCCGGTCACCTAAGGTTCGGCCCCGAAGGGGCGTTGGGCTATGTCCGACGCCCCTTCGCCGTTCAGGTACGCCGCCACGCGCTCGAGCGACTCGGCCAGGAGCTCACGGCCCTGGCTGGGCAGGTCGGCCTCGTACAGGAGGGCGTTACTTGGCCTGCGCATGGAGTCGTAGCCGGCGGCCGCGACGTGCTCGCCGTGGCGGAAGAGGGTCACGGCGCGCGCCACGGGCACCTCGTAGACCGCTTCGACCTCCTCGAGCTGCAGGCGGTACTCGTCCAGCGGGCGCTCGTCGCGGGTGACATAGACGTCCTGATGCTCGCGGTCGGTCAGCGGGACCGGCAGGCCCGGGTACTCGCGCACGCTTACGACCGTGCCGAGGTACTCCACCTGGCCGGGCCGCAGCGTCAGGCCGAGCTCCTCCTTCGCCTCCCTCAACGAGTCGACGAACGGCTCGCCGGCGCGCACGTGCCCGCCCACGCTGACGTCGAGCTTGCCACCTTCCAGGTCCTTGGTCCAGGACCGGCGCTGCACCAGCACTAGGCCGCCGGGCCGCACCACCCAGATGTGGATGGCGCGGTGCCAGTCGCCGTCGACGTGCACCTGCGCGCGCGGCTTCACGCGGCCGGTGACCACACCGGCGGCGTCGAGGACGTCGAGCGGTTCCGTGCTCGGGTCGGTCACGGGAGGATGATACAGGGCTCGGGGTGGCGAAAGCTCAAGATCCCGTCCGTTACGGACGGGATCTTGCTGGTCGGGGTGGCCGGATTTGAACCGACGACCACTTGACCCCCAGTCAAGTGCGCTACCAGGCTGCGCTACACCCCGCTATGACCGCGGCGGCGCATGGCCTACCTGCGGGCGCTCCTTCAGGGCGCAACCGCAAGTTTACGTGTGGGCCGAAGTCCTAGTCAATGCTTGTGGCCCGCATGAAGCTCGCCTGGGCGCAGCGCCATCTTGCCGCCCGCGAACATCAGGGCCGCGATCGCCGTGGTGATCGGGACGGACAGGACGAGCCCGATGGAGCCGACGAGGGTGTGAACGACCTCGGTGGCCACCAGCTCGATGTTGACGGCGCGGGCCAGCGTGAAGTCGCCCATCGTGAGCAGCACCAGGAGGGGTAGGGCGGAGCCGGCGTAGGCGAGCACGAGGGTGTTCACCAGGGAGCCGATGTGGTCGTAGCCAACGCGCATGCCCGAGCTGTAGAGGCTGAGCCACGGCAGTTCGGGGTCGACGTGCGCCAGCTCGCGCACCACGCTCGCCTGCACGATCGTCGTGTCGGTCAGCGCGCCGAGCGCTCCGACGAGCAGGCCGGCCAGCAGCAGGCCGCGCATGCTCACTTGGCTGGCGCCGAAGGAGATCATCATGGCCTCCTCGGTGCCGAAGCCGGTCAGCCGAGCGAAGTGCATGAAGGCGACGCCGAGGACCATCGTCACCACCACGGCGCCGAAGGTGCCGGCGATCGCGGCGGTCGTGGACCAGTTGAGGCCGTGCACGAAGTAGATGGAGAGGAGGAGGATGCTGCCGGCCCCCACGAGGCTGACGAGTATGGGGCTCCAACCGTCGAGGATGCGGGGCACGATGAACGCGATCACGATGGCCAGGCTCGCACTGGTGGCCACGAACGCGCGTAGGCCCTTGAAGCGCGCCACGGCCACGCTCGTGAAGAGGAACAGCGCGACCAGCACGAAGAGGGCCGGCCGCCTTATCCAGTCGACCACCACGACGGTCCGCTGCCCGCCCGGTCCCTGCGAGTAGTAGAGCTCGACCTGGTCGCCCACGCGGTAAGGGGTGATGGCCGAACCCGCGACCTCGACCGAAGCCGGCACCTCCGCGTTCACGCGTTCGCCGCTGCCGAGCCTCACCACGGCGGCCCCGCCTGCGGTCGGCGCGGCCGGGTCGGTGTACTGCAGCTCGACTATGCGCCCTTCGAGGTAGCCGAACTCCGGGTTGGGCGTCTGGGCGCTCGCCACGGCGGCGAGCAGGCTCAGCAGTAGCCAGGCAGAGGCAAGCAGCAGACGGGCCGGCCGCAGGCGGCGCGGCGCGGTCGGCACGCTCGGGCATGTTTGGCTGTCACGCACGGTGGGGCTCCGATCACGATCCGCGGGCGTGCGAGCCGTTCCGGCCGCCCCGGGGATCTCCGAGGATACGCAGGCGCAGCGGACAGATGCAACCGCCCTACCTGGCAGCTATCTCTACCTGCGCAGACCAGGGGTACCTCCCATCCTTCACCCGCGTCCCCGGGCCGCGGACTCGTTGTGGCTCATCGCGGCAGCGATCCAGTAGGCCAACTCCTCCTCGGCCGCGAGCGACTCCGCGGAGACGGTCAGCCAGCCCGGGCCCATGGTGCGGCCGGCACCCATCTCGGCTTGCCTCGCTCCGGGTCGAGCGAGCAACTCGTCATGGCGGCGCGCCGGAACGCGCACGAGCAGTTCACCGCTCCTGCTAGCGCTGACGATCATCTTCTCGTTCACCATGACCGCCCGACCGCCGAACATGGCCACCTCGCGCACGGGGAGGTCGGGCGAGAGCAGGGAGCGCACGCGGAGGATCAGCTCTTCTTGGAGGGCCGTTGCCATGAGCGTGACGATATCCTCTCCGCGGGGCGGTAACGCCGGCTGGCACGGTCGAGTCGACAAGCGCCCGAGCACCGCTCCCCTTTCCACCTTCCACCGCAAAAGGTATGTGGTGGAACCAGGAGGCGCGCATGGCGCTCAACATCAAGGACGCGATCACCCACCGCCTGGCCCGTGAGTTGGCCGAGAGGCGCGGCACCACCATGACCCAGGCCGTCGCGGACGCGCTGGCGGAAGCGCTGGCACGAACCTCGACACCGCCAGCGTCCCCGAAACTCTCCAGGCTGGAAGCCGACCTCGCGAGGCTCGCCTACGCCAAGTACGGCCGCGGAGCGCATAGGGCCGCCCTGAACTTCGGCGACTGCTTCGCTTACGCGCTCGCGACCAGGCTCGGAGCGCCCCTCCTCTACCAGGGCACGGGCTTCTCGCTCACCGAGGTCACCAGCGCCTGACCGCCGCGCTTCTCGTAGGCGAGTCGGGCGCTCGAGCACCGCGTGCGTCCTACGGTTCTCGCAGCACCTCGTCCAGCTGCTCGAAGTTCGTGTCCATGCCCCCGTCCATGCCGCTCGCGACCATGGCATCGCAGGCCTCCCTCGACGTGAAGGTCGAGAGGACCTCGAGCGCGCTGCGACCGCCGGGCAGGTCGAAGAACCTGAGCGTCTCGAGCGTGGCGCCCGGCTCGTCCTCGTACTCCCACGTGTGGACGATCTGGCCAGGCGAGACCTCGTGGTACGACCCGCGGAACGCCCACCTGCCCTTCTCAGCCTCGACGATGTAACGGAACGCGCCGCCCGTGACCGCGTCGAAGTGGGCGATGCTCACCGTGGTACCGCGGGGGCCCATCCACCGCACGAAGAGCTCCGGATCAGTGTGGGCGCGCTGCACGAGCGCGGCAGGGGCGTCGAACTCGCGACGGTGGAAGAGGCTCTGCTCGCCTGTCCGGGTGTGCGTGGTCGGCTTGGGGTCGCTTGCGTGGTCGTGGCTCATGGTCTCTCCTTCGTGGCTCCGAGTAGCGGTTCGTCCAGCCCGCGGTAGCCTCCTCGAGGCGCGCCCGGCGCGCTCGCATGCGGCCCTCGGCGTCCTCGAACGCGGCGGGCCGGAGCTGCCCCGCCTCGTGCAGCCCTTCGCGGTGCCTGACTATGTCAGATGCTAGGCAGGGGTGTCCGTGTCGGCAGCGAGGGCGACCGGTATGCGCTCGCGACCCCCTGATATGGCATACTTGGCCGCCGATGACCACCTTCGACACGATCGTGATCGGCGCCGGCGTGATCGGCGCCGCGGCCGCCCGCAGACTGGCCCTGGACGGTAGCGTCCTCGTCCTGGAGCAGCACGAGCTCCTGCACGAGCGCGGCTCGTCGCACGGCGGCTCGCGGATCTTCCGCCATGCGTACGTCGACGAGTTGCACACGCGCCTGGCCGTGCGTGCCGACCCGCTGTGGGGCGAGTTGGAGGCTGAGACGGGTGAGCGGCTCCTCTTCCGCACGGGCGGCGTCGACCTCTTCGCGCAGGAGGACGAGGACGCCGAGGCCATGCTGGACTCGCTGGCGGCCGCCGGCAGCCCGGGCGAGCGCCTGAGCCGAGCCGACCTGGCGGCGCGCTTCCCCATCTTCGACGTCCTCGACGGCACGCACGCCGTCTACCACCCCGCCTCCGCGGTCCTGCCCGCCACGCGCGCGGTCGCCGCCCTCCTCCGCTCGGCCGCCGCCCGCGGCGCCGAGCTGCGCGAGCGCGAGCCGGTGCTCGAGGTGCTCCCGGGCCCGAGCGGCGTGGCGGTGAGGACGTCCCGCAAGACCTACGCGGCCGGGCGGCTCGTCATCGCGGCCGGCGCCTGGCTCGGCCGCCTCACGGCCGACCTGCGGTTGCCGCTGGTCGTGGAGCAGCAGCAGGTCGTCTACCTGCCGATCGAGTGGAACGCCGACCGGCAGAACGCCGACCGGCAGAACGCCGGCGCCTACCTCGTCGGACGCATGCCCGTCTTCATCGAGCGCCGCGCGAACCGGATCGACGGCATCTACGGCCTGCCCGCCTTCGAGTACCCGCACGCCGTCAAGGTCGCGCACCACGACCGGACGACGCCCTTGAAGAACGCCGACGAGCGCGACTTCGCGCTCGACCAGGCGCGCGCGGCCGACACGGTCGCGGCGGCGACGCGGCTCCTGCCGGGCCTGGGCGACACCCCTATCGCCGGCACCACCTGCCTCTACACGCGGACGCCGGACGAGGCCTTCATCGTCGACCGCCACCCGCTGCACGCGAACGTCGTGCTCCTGGGCGGCGGGTCGGGGCACGCGTTCAAGTTCGGACCGCTGTTCGGCGACTTGGCGGCCGACCTGCTTGACGGCGCGCCCGCCATACGCGAGTTCCGCGCGGACCGCTTCGGTTGAGCCCGCTCAGACCGCCGACGGGTCGTACGCCGCGCTCTGGTGCCTGAAGTACGTGTCGTACAGCTCGGCGTAATGCCCGCCCCGGGCCAACAGCTGCTCGTGCGACCCCTGCTCGACTACGGCGCCCTCCTCCAGGACCAGGATGCGGTCGGCCGAGCGCACGGTCGAGAGCCGGTGGGCGATCACGATCGCCGTGCGCCCCGCCAGGACCTCGTCGAGGCCCTCCTGGATCTGCGCCTCGGTCAGCGGGTCGACGCTGGCCGTCGCCTCGTCGAGGATCAGGATGCTCGGGTCCTGCAGGAGCACCCGCGCCATGGCGACGAGCTGGCGCTGGCCCATCGACACGCCCCTGCCGCCCTCGCCGACGTCCGTGTCGAGCCCGTTCGGGAGCGCCCCCAACCAGTCTCCCCCGCCGATGCGCGCGGCGGCGGCCAAGACCTCGGCGTCCGTGGCGCCTTCCTTGCCGTAGCCGATGTTGTCGCGCACCGTCCCGCTGAAGAGGAACGGGGTCTGCTGGACCACGCCGAGGTGGCGCCGGTAGCTCGCCAGGTCGAGAGTGCGGATGTCGCGCCCGTCTATCGTCAGGCGCCCGCCCTGGAACTCGTAGAACCGCGCCACGAGCTTGCCTATGCTCGACTTGCCCGCGCCCGTGTGGCCGACGAGCGCGACGGTCTCCCCCGCCTCGATCGTGAGGTCGAACCCCTCTAGGACGAGCTCCTTGTCGGTGTAGCCGAAGTCGACGCCCTCGAACCGGATGCGCCCGGCCACGCGCTCCGACTGGACCGCGTCCGTCTGCACCACGCGCGCCTCGGCGTCGATGAGCGCGAAGACGCGCTCGCTGGCGGACAGCCCGAGCTGGAACTGGCTCCAGAACGACGCGATCGAGGTGAGGGGGAACCAGAAGAGGCCCACGACCTGCACGAACAGGAACCACTCGCCGGCCGTGATGCTGCCGTCGAGCGCGCGTAGCCCGCCGAAGTAGACGATGAGCGCGGTGCCGACACCGCCGACGATGCCAAGGACCGGGAAGATGGACGAGAAGATGTAGCCCTGCAGGAGGTTGAGGCGGTAGGACTGGTCGTTGACACCGAGGAACAGGCGGTAGACGGCGTGCTCCTGCCTGAAGGCCTTCGCGACCGAGATGCCGGTGAGCGACTCCTGCACGTTCGCGTTCACTTCCGCGAGGACGCGCCGAGCCTGCACGGTGACCACGCGGGCGATGTGCCTGAACGCTAGCGCGATGGCCACCACGACGGGCGCGATTGCGAGGGCGATGAGCGCGAGGCGGGCGTCGATGTAGAGCAGGATGCCGAGGAGGATGACGACCTGCAGCACCTGGCTGATCAGGTTGAGGGTCAGCGTGACGACGTTCGAGAAGTCCTGCGTGTCGGACGTGACGCGGCTGACGATGCGCCCGGTCGAGAACTCGTCGTAGAACGACATGTCGCGCTGCATCACGGCCTCGAAGGCGTCGTAGCGCAGCTCGAGCACCACGTCCCCGACGGCGCGCGCCGTCAACCATTGGCGCAGGAAGTTGAGGCCCCAGGAGAGCGCCCCCGCCAGCGCGAACGCCGCCACGAGCCAGCCCGCGCGGTCCCACAGCTCGCGGCGCATGTCCTCGGCCGCCGCCAGGCCGTCGATGCCGGCGGACACGAGCACGGGCAGGGTGGCGTCCAGCGCCGCGGCCACGAGCACCGCCAGCCCGACGATCAGCATGATGGCGAGGTGCGGCCTGAAGTACTTGACGATGCGCCTGACGAGCTGACCGTCCGTGTACTCGCGGTCGTAGCCTTCGGCCGAGAGGCCGTCCATGACGAAGCCCATCAGTCCTGCCTCGCGAAGATGCGCCGGTAGAGGTCGCTACCGGCCAAGAGCTCCTGGTGGTTGCCGCGCGCCACGACCCTACCGCCGTGCATGAGGAGCACGAGGTCGGCGCGGCGGATCTGCGCGAGGCGGTGCGTGATCATCAGGGTGGTCCTGCCCTCCAGAACGGCGTTGATGGCGCGCTGGATGGCGTCCTCCGTCGCGCTGTCGATGGCGCTCGTCGAGTCGTCGAGTATCAGGATGCGCGGGTCCGTTAGGAGCGCCCGCGCGATGGCGAGGCGCTGCCTCTGACCGCCGGACAGCGTCGCGCCGCGTTCGCCGATGACGGTGTCGTACCCTTCCGGCATCGCCATGATGAACTCGTGCGCCTGCGCGGCCTTGGCCGCCTCGACCACGCGCTCGCGCGTGGCGGACTCCCCGAGCCCGAAGGCGATGTTCTCCGCCACTGAGCGGGAGAAGAGGAAGACGTCCTGCTCGATGACGGAGACCTGCGAGCGCAGGGCCTCGAGGTTCCAGTCGCGGGCGTCGACGCCGTCGATGAGCACGCGGCCTTGCGTCGGGTCGTAGATGCGGTTGACGAGCTTGGTGATGGAGCTCTTGCCCGACCCGGTCTGCCCGACGACCGCGACCGTCTGGCAGGGCGCCACCTCGAACGAGACGTCCTTGAGCGCCTCCTTGGCGTCGGCCGCACCCTCGTAGGCGAAGGTCACGCCGTCGAAGGCCAGGGCGCCGGCGATGCGCGCGTTATGGCCGGCGGCGTTCTCGTCCATCTCGACCTCGGCCGTTATGAGGTCGAGGATGCGCCTGGCGCCGGCCATGCCCATCTGCACGAGGTAGAACGTGAAGATCGAGATGAAGGCCGGGAAGCGCATGACGGCCATGAGGCCCATGTAGGCGACGAGGTCGCCCGTTGAGATCGCGCCGTGCGCGAGGAGGTAGAGGCCGTGGGCGAACGCGCCCGCGACGGCCAGGCCTATGAGCAGCAGGGGCAGGTAGCGCGCCTGCACGAGCCCGGCCTTGACGAAGTAGTCGCGGAACGCCTTGGCGTTGCGCGCGAACGCGAGGCGCTCGGCGTCCTCGCGCACCGTGGACTTCACGACCATGATGCCCGTGATGGTCTCGTTGAGCGCCGCGTTCAGGACGCCGAACTGCTGGCGCTGAGCCGTCGAGACGGGCTCGAGCTGCCGCATGTAAGAGCGCAGGGCGAAGTAGAACGACACGACGAACAGGGCGGGCGCGAGGAGCAAGCGGACGTCGATGAGCGCGATGAACACCATCGGCGTCACGAGGCTGGCGAGCGACTCCGTTATAAGCGCCACGCCGGGGTTCATCATCGGGTTGAGCTGGCGCACGTCGTTCGCGGCGCGCGCCATCACGTCGCCCACGCGGTTGCGGTTGTGGAACGTCTGGCTCTTGCCGAGCAGCGCCACGTAGAGCTCGTGGCGCGCGTCGCGCTCCAGCCGCTGGCCGAGGGTCTCCACGGAGAAGCTCATGGCCAGGTCGAGCACGCCGCGCGCGGCCACCAGACCGAGGATGAGGAGCCCGACCCTCAGCAACGCGCGCGCGTCTGCCTGGCCCGAGATGACGAGGTCGAAGGCGTCGCCCGTCACGCGCGGGATGATCGAGACGAGCACGTTCGTGCCGACGGCGCAGGCCAGGAAGGCGAACAGGAGCGGCCAGAACTGGAGCAGGTGCGATAGCACCCACCTGAGCGGGCTGCGGCGGTCGTACTCGCGCAAGCCGGCTACGGCGAACTCGCCCTGCGCCTGCGAGCCTGGCGGCTGAGGGCCCGGCGGCTGGGCGCCCTGGCCTCTAAGTGTCGTGGTCGGGATAGCCATCGGCTGCGGCCCTCCGAAGGCCGGCAACCAGTCTAGACCGGAAGACGCGGTTTCCGGCCACAGGGGTCATGGCCCGGTGGCCGGTCGCCCCGCGCCCAGGAGCGCCACGACGAGCGCGAGCGCCAGCAGGGCGCTGCCCGTCCAGAGCGCGCCGGTCGCCCCGCCGAAGGCCTCGCCGAGGGCGCCGGTGAGGGCCGGGCCGAGCGCCTGCCCGGCGGCGAACGCCGCGGTGGACAGCCCCATGGCCCGCGGCCAGGCGCCGGCCGGCAGCCGCGCCCTGATCAGCACCGTGATCGCCGTGACGACGCCGAGGAACGAGACCCCGAAGAGGAGCGCAGAGACGTGCGGCGCCGCGGCGACGAGCGGGGGCAGGCTCGAGACGAGCAGGGTGAGGAGGACGACGGCCTGCGCCACCGGACCCCCGAGCCGCCCGGACAGGGGCCCCCACACGGGACCGTTGAGGACGGCGCCGAGCCCGAGGACGAACCAGAACGGGCCGGTAGCCACCCGCAGGTCGGTGGTCACGAACGTCATGTAGGCGATGTAGCCGGCGCCGTAGAGGCCGTAGCTGACCAGCGCCGCGACGACGGGGCGCAGGCTGCCCTCCCCGGCCGCCACCGGCGGCGCGGGCTCGCGAAGCCGCGACCACGCGCAGAGGCTCACCGCCACGAGCGCCGAGGCGAGCAGCCCAAGCCACAGCCACCCGGTCCGCCAGTCGGCGGCGAGGGGAAGTACGGCCGTGGAGACGGCCATGCCGACGCCGATGCTGCCGAAGTAGAGCCCGAGGCTCGACGCCCTGCCGCCCGCCGCCATGACCAGCGCCGCTCCGCCGACGAAAACGACGGCGCCGAGCACCCCCTGGGCGAGCCGCAAGGCGGCCATGGCCCAGAACGGCGGGGCGGAGGCGAGCGCCAAGAGCGTCAGGCACTGCAAGGCCGCCGCCAGGTAGAAACCCTTCCCGTGGCCGGCGGCTCGCAGGATGCGGTGGCTGCCGAGCGCCCCGAGGAGGTAGCCGCCCGTGTTGGCGCTCCCGAGGAGCCCGGCTTGGGTGAGGCTCAGCCCGAGGCCGGTCAGCATGTCGGGTAGCACGAGGGCGTAGGCGAAGCGCCCCACCCCCACGGCCGCCGCCGGGCCGAGACCGAGCAGGGCGGCGGCGACCAGTGTGCTCACGGGCTCCCCACGCGCGGCAGGTGTTGGCGATGTCACGTCCTAGACGTTATCAGGTCGGGCTACAATGACATATCGACTCCCCCCTTCACCCGAGAGGAACCTGCCGATGCGCGTCGCGTATAAACTCCTAACCCTGCTGCTCCTCGCCACGAGCGCGGCCGCGCTCGCCCAGGCGATGCCGCGGGAGACTCGTCTCTCGATCCTTCAGGCGGTCGTGCAGATCGTCCCTTACGACACGGCCGCCGACGACCTCGTCAACTGGTCCGGCTCCGGCACCATCATCAGCCCGTCCGGCTACGTCCTCACCAACTTCCACGTCGCAGGCGACCTCACTACCCGTCGCAGCTACGAGTGGCACACCATCTGGGTCACGGATCCGGAGTTCACGGACCAGCCGCCCGAGTTCTACTTCTGGGCGCAGTACGTGGCCGGCGACCCGACCCACGACCTCGCGCTCCTCAAGATCGTCGAGTGGTACGACGAGGAGCCCGTGGAGGACGGCTTCGTGTTCCCTCACGTGCAGGTCGGCGACTCGAACAACCTCATCCCTGGCGACCCCATCACCATCGTCGGCTACCCCGGCATCTCGGGCTCCACCATCACCTTCACGGCCGGCCTCATGTCCGGCTGGGTGGGCGAGAACTTCGAGAGCGGCGGCAAGCAGTGGATCAAGACAGACGGCAAGATCTCCCACGGGAACTCGGGCGGTGGCGCGTTCGACGAGAACGGCTACCTGATCGGCGTCCCGACGGCCGGGCGCACGGTCAAGTACGACGACCTCGACGTCGAGGAGCAGGCTTACGTGAGGCCGATCAGCCTCGGCTGGGCCCTGATCGGGCCCAACGTGCCAGACGTCGCGCGCGCCGGCTCCAGGGCGCCCGTGGCGCAACCGGGCACCACGCAGTCGAACACCCAGACCAGCGACCAGCCGGCTGCCCCGAGCAGCAGCGGGGTCGGACCGTGCGACTTCTGTTACGTGCAGGAGCTCAGCCTCGGCGACAAGGTGACGTACGCCATCGGCGGAGTGCCCCAGTACATCAACTTCCACTCTTACAGCGTGAACGTGCCGGCCGGGACGGCGGAGCTCACCGTCCTGCTCGACTCGGACGACGACCTCGACCTCGCCATCAAGTTCGGCGCGCCCATCGAGTCCTGGGGCGACGAGGGCGACTGGGAGTACCGTGACATCACGGAGGCTCCGGGCGGAGCCTTCACGATCTCGCTGCCCACGCCGGGCGAATGGCATATCGACGTCATCCAGTACTACGAGGACCGCAGCACGAACTACACGCTCTCCGTCAGGTAAGGCCCGGTCCCGGTCAGGCCGACCGCGCCCTGGGGGTGGAGCCGGGCCACCTAACCTCGCGCCCTAGCCACACCTGTTATCATCGGTCGCGCTCCTTGGAACAGCACGAGGAGCGCGACCTTCGCGTGCGCCCGTAGCTCAGTTGGATAGAGCGGGGGACTCCTAAGCCCTAGGCCACAGGTTCGACTCCTGTCGGGCGCACCACCTTCCCCGCCACCCCCCACGCCTGCCTTCCTGCTTGTTGGGGTAATCGTGGGAGTAGTTACAGCGGGGGCAATCGTGGGGAGCCGCCCCCAGCCAGTGATCGACGGTCGCCAGGCAGGGCAAGAACCGGTAGGTGCAGCATGCGCAGACTCGTCCTCACCGCCTCGCTCCTCGCGGCGCTCACCGCGCCGTTCCTGTTACTCCCGACCGCCTCCGCCGCCTCCGAGCTCATCGTCGGCCTCATCGCCTCGCGCACGCTCGCGCCCGGCGCCGCCCAGACGCTCGTCGGCACCGCATGGGCGTCCGAGGTGCGGGCCGGAGGCGGGGTCTTCGGCGTGCCCGTCGAGCTCCTCATGGCCGACGATGGCGGCGACCCGCAGCGGGCGGCCGAGCTCGCCGAAGGGCAGATCGCGAACGGAGCCTTGGCGCTCGTCTGCTGCACCACGACGGCGGCCAGCCGCGCGGTGGCCGCCGTCGCCGAGGCGGCCGGGGTCGCGCTGCTGGCGCCCGTCCCGTTCGAGCCGGCCGACCGGCAGAACTACTGGGCGTTCTCGCTCGCGCCCTCGGATACGGACGCGCTGGCCGCCATCGTGGCCGACGCGTACCGCAAGGGGCGTTCGTCGCTCGCCCTCCTCGCGCCCGACCTGCCCCTCACCGCCACGGCCGGCGATCAGCTCGTCGCGCTGGGCGCCATCGTCGGCATCAGGCTCGTCGCCGACGAGCGCTACCCGGCGGGCCAGAGCGAGCTGCGACCCGAGGCGCTCCTGGTGGCGAGCAACCGGCCGGGCGCGGTGGTGGTCTGGGGCTTCGCGGACGACCTGGAGAACGCGGTCTCGGCCTTAAGGCGCCGGGGCTACGAGGGCGACGTGTACGGCAGGAGCCTGCCGTTCTTCCCCGGGGGCGAACCGCCGGCCGGAGCGCGCGTCGCCGACATGCTCGTGGCGGCTCCGCCCGCCGCCGCGCTGGCCGGGGACCGCGGACTTGCGCGGTCGCTCGACGACCCCGACGCCGTCGGACCGTGCACCGCGGCCGCGACCGAAGACGCCGCGCGGCTGGCCGAGGTTCCCGGGGCCGCGCGCAACGCGCTCGTCACCGCGCCGGTGCTGGCGGGGCTCGATCTCCTGCGTTCGGCTTTCGAGCAGGTCCTCGCGCTCCAGATCCCGACGAACGACGCGGGCGTCCTACGTCAGGCGGTGAGGGACGCCCTGGTCGGCCTCCCGCCGACCTGCACCGGTGCCGGCAGCATCGACCTGGAGGACGGCCGCACGAGCGCGGTCCAACCGCGCGGTCTGGTGATGATCGAGGTGACACAGACCGGTCTGACCGTTCGTTGAGGCACCCTCACCAGGGTAGCAGACCGGTCTATCTATGGCTTTTCTTGCACGCGCTCGGGAGGGTCGAGGCTCGGAGAGTACACTCTAGGCAATGACCGAGCGCATCCAACCCCTCAAGTACGAGTTCGAGACGCTGGAGCGCAGCCTCTCGGACCCGACCCTCCTGGCGGACGCCACCGCGTACCGACGCGTGCTCAAACGTTACGGCGAGGTCAAGAGCATCCTCGACACGGCCGCGGACGTCGCCCGCCTAGAGAGTCAGCTGGACGGGCTCGCCGAGCTGCTGTCCGACCCCGACCTCAGGACCGAGGCCGAAGACGAGGCTGAGCGCCTAGAGGAGTCCGTAGCCAAGCGCAGGGCCGAACTCGCCGACCTCCTCACGCCCCGCGACCCCTTCGACGACAAGGACGTCATCGTCGAGATCCGCGCCGCCGCCGGCGGCGACGAGGCCTCGCTCTTCGCCCGGGAGATGCTGGGCATGTACTTGCGCTACGCGAGCGGCCTCGGGTTCAGGACCGAGCTCATCGACTCCCACCCGACCGAGGTCGGCGGCCTGTCGAAGGTGTCGTTCGCCGTGACCGGCGCGGGCGTCTACCGCGCCTTCAAGTTCGAGTCGGGCGTGCACCGCGTCCAGCGCGTGCCGGCAACGGAGGCGCAGGGGCGCATCCATACGAGCACGGTCACCGTGGCCGTCCTCCCCGAGGCCGACGAGGTCGACGTCGCGCTCTCCCCGAGCGACTACCGCGTCGACGTCTACCGGTCGAGCGGGCCGGGCGGGCAGTCGGTCAACACGACGGACTCGGCCGTCAGGGTCACGTACCACCCCGGGGAGGCCGACGAGATCATCGTGACGTGCCAGGACGGCAAGTCGCAGATCAAGAACAAGGAGCGCGCCCTCACGGTCCTGCGCTCGCGGCTCCTGGAGCGCGAGCGGGAACGCGCCATGAGCGAGGCGCGTGAGGCGCGGCTCGTGCAGATCGGCACGGGCGACCGCTCCGAACGCGTCAGGACCTACAACTTCCCGCAGTCGCGCGTCACCGACCACCGCATCGACTTCACCACCCACGACCTCGCGGGCGTGCTGGCCGGCGAGCTCGAGGACCTCACGGCCGCCCTCCAGGCCGAGGAGCGGGCAAGGCTAACGCTCGAGGCCGCGCACGCGGGTGGCGACGCCCTCGCCGAACGGCTGGGCGCTCGTGGCGCGGCGTGAGTTCGTCGTTGCCGCGGCCATCCTGCTCGACCCGTCCGGTCGAGTACTGCTCGTAGGCAACGACTGGCAAGGGCACGGCCGGGTCCGGTACACGCTCCCGGGCGGGGTGGTGGAGCGCGGCGAGTCAACGCTCGACGCCTTGGTGCGCGAGGTCAAGGAGGAGACCGGCCTCGAGATAACGGGCGTGAAGGGCTTGGCGTACGCGGTCCACGTGGAGGACAGGCGCCGCAACGACCGCGCCGTGTCGTTCGCGTTCTTGGCCGAGTACCAGGGGCTCCTCAACCCGCGCGACCCGGACGGGTTCATCGTCGAGGCGCGCTTCTTCCCGGTCGAGGAGGTCGCCATGATCGTCCCCATCCCGCCGCTACGCGACCCGCTCGTGACCTACCTGCGCGAGCGCGTGCCGGGGCGCTTCTACGCCTACGGCGGTTGGGACGGCCGGGCTTTGCAGAAGGCCTGACGCTCACCATCATGGTGTCAGCGCGGCAGGCGAACGGCCAGGGCGCCTAGCGACGAGAAAGGCGGCGAACGCCATAGCGCGTTCGCCGCCCCGTCGCCTAGGAGGTACGGCTCAGAGGTTCTCTACGAGCGCCTCGCCGAACTCGCTGCACTTGAGGAGAGTGGCGCCTTCCATGAGCCGGTGGAAGTCGTACGTCACGCGCTTCTGCCCGATCGTCCCGCTCACGGAGCCGAGCACCATGTCGGCGGCCTCCGTCCAGCCCAGGTGACGCAGGAGCATCTCGCCGGAGAGGATCACGGAGGACGGGTTCACCTTGTCCTGGCCCGCGTACTTGGGTGCCGTGCCGTGCGTCGCCTCGAAGACGGCGTGGCCCGTGAGGTAGTTGATGTTCGCGCCGGGCGCGATCCCGATGCCGCCCACCTGGGCGGCGAGCGCGTCGGACAGGTAGTCGCCGTTGAGGTTGAGTGTCGCGATGACGCTGTACTCGCTGGCGCGCGTGAGGACCTGCTGCAGCATGGCGTCGGCGATGACGTCGTTGAGGACGATGTCGCGGCCCGTGCGCGGGTTCTTGAAGGTGCGCCACGGCCCGCCGTCGAGGAGCGTGGCCCCGAACTCGCGGTCGGCGAGCTCGTAGCCCCAGTCGCGGAACGCCCCTTCGGTGAACTTCATGATGTTGCCCTTGTGGACGAGCGTGACGGTAGGCTTGTCGTTGTCGATGGCGTACGCGATGGCGGCGCGCACGAGCCGCTCAGTGCCCTCGCGCGACACGGGCTTGATGCCGATACCGGACGTGGCAGGGAAGCGGATCTTGTCGTACGCCTTCGGGAACTCGCGCTTGAAGAGCTCGAGGAAGCGCGCCGCGTCATCGGTGCCCTCGCGGAACTCGATGCCGGCGTAGATGTCTTCCGTGTTCTCGCGGAAGATGATCATGTCGACGTCCTCAGGGCGCTTGACGGGGCTGGGCACGCCGGTGAAGTACTGGACGGGCCGCACGCAGGCGTAGAGGTCGAGGAGCTGGCGGATGGCGACGTTGATGCTCCGGATGCCGCCACCGACCGGCGTCGTCAGGGGGCCCTTGATGCCGACCAGGTACTCGCGGATGGCGTCGACCGTCTCGTCAGGCAGCCAGACCTGTTCGCCGTAGACCTCGTTGGCCTTGTCGCCGGCGAACACTTCCATCCAGGCGATGGCGCGCCTGCCGCCGTACGCCTTGGCCACGGCGGCGTCCAGCACGCGCTGGGAGGCGCGCCAGATGTCCGGGCCCGTGCCGTCGCCCTCGATGTACGCGACGATCGGCCGGTCGGACACTTGCAGCTGGCCGTCCTGCAGGACGATGCGGTCCCCTTCCGGGACCTTGATGTGGCGGTAGCTCATGCGCTTCCTCTTCCGTGCGCCCACGCCTCGCCGTCGACGGCGCCCATGGGCCACCCAAGCAACTGATCGCCTCTCGCCGCCGGCATGGAACCTAGAACCCGGCGGCGTGCGTCGCAGGCGAGTTTACCACGGTGCCTGGCGCGTTCCGGACGCCGCGGGCGGCGCGGCGCGTAGCCGGTCCGCCGAGGAGCGCCCGCCTCCACGGCTAGACTGGCGGGTCGATGGTGCCTGACGACCACGAGACCCGGATCTCCACCCTGCTCGGCGCGCCGCTGCCGGAAGCGTTCTACCGCCGCTCGGCTGACGAGGTGGCGCCCGACCTCCTCGGCGCCTACCTCGCCGTGCGCCCGGCCGGCGAAGCCCCACGCGTGGGCCGCGTCGTCGAGGTCGAGGCTTACGTCGGCGAGGAGGACGCGGCCTGCCACGCCTACAAGGGCCGGACGAAGCGCACCGCCACCCTCTACGGCCCGGCCGGCACGGCGTACGTTTACCTCGTGTACGGCATGCACGAGCTCTTCAACGTCGTCTGCCAACCCGAGGGCGTGCCGCACGCCGTCCTCGTAAGGGCGGTCGAGCCCGTCGAGCGCACGGGCGCCGACCCGCGCGCCGCCAACGGACCGGGCAAGCTCACGCGTCTCCTCGGCATCGACCGCAGCCACGACGGCGGCTCGCTCCTCGCGCCCCCGATAACGCTGCACGCTGGACCAACGCCACGGCGCATGGTGATCACGCCGCGCGTCGGCGTGGCGTACTCCGGGCGCTGGGCCGACGCCCCGTTGCGCTACTACGACGCGGACAGCCCGGCCGTCTCACGGCCGCCCAGGGGGCGCGTCGGGAGCGGCTAGCCGTTCTCGACCTCCTCCTTGAACTCCTCCTTGGGAGTGAGGGTGCGGTCGCGCACCCCTTGCACGAACGGCTCGACGTGGATGGTCGTTACGAGGTCCTCGAGCTCGGCGTGGATGGCGTCCTCCACCCTCCCGACCAGGTCGTGGGCCTCCTTGACGGTCAGCTTCGGGTCGACGAACACGTCGACCTCGGCGAAGCTCGCATGCCCGGAACGCCGCGTCCGCAGGCGGTGGAAGCCGAGGACGCGCGGGTCGGCTTCCAACACGGCGAGGATCTTCGCCTCCTCCCGCTCGGGGAGGCGCTCGTCGAGGAGCCGCGAGAGGGCCTGGCGCATGACGCGCACGCCGACCACCACGATGTTGGCGGCCACGACGAGGGCTACGAGCGGGTCGAGCGGCTGCCAGCCCGTGAGCGCCACCAGCAGCACGCCGACCACCACGCCGAGCGAGGTGTAGACGTCCGTGAGGATGTGGCGGGCGTTGGCCGCGAGGGCGTCCGAGCGCTCCTTGCGCGCCACGGAGAAGAGGTAGACGGCGAGGAGGCCGTTGAGCACGGCTGCGAGGACCGAGACGCCCACCCCAAGTGCGACGTTGGTGAGCGCCTCCGGGGCCAGGAGGCGACCCACGGCGCTCCACGCGATGACCCCGGCCGCGACGATGATGAGGGCGGCCTCCAGCACGCTCGAGAGGTACTCCGCCTTGGCGTGCCCGTACGGGTGCCGGTAGTCGGGCGGCGCCACGGAGACGCCTAGCGCCACGAGGAGGACCACGGCGGCGACGAGGTTGACCAACGACTCCGCCGCGTCGGAGAGGAAGCCGACGGAGCCTGTCGCCAGGTAAGCGGAGAACTTCAGGCCGAGGATGAGCACGGCGCCGGCCAGGCTCACCCAGGCAGCCCGGCCGCGACGCCCGCGCGGCGCCTCGGCCGCTGGGGTCCCGGTTCCGGGCGCCTCGGCTCCCCGTGCCGCTTGCGGCCCGGCGCCGGCGAGGGCTTCCGGCGTCATGTCAGGTCGGTTCGCCCTCGTCGCCGGTACGAGCCGTCCAGCCGGCGTCCTCGTAGCGTGCGGCTCCTTCGTCGCCGTCTTCCCCGGCCTCGCCCTCCGCCGCTTCATCGCCCCAAGCGTCCATGAGCTCTTCCGGGACCTCGCCGCGCTCCATGCGCTCGAGGAGCTCGGCCAGCTCGTCGCCCTCGAAGTCCGTCACCGTCTCGGCGATGACGGCCATGGCGCGCTCGCCGTCCGCCTCGGGCACCAGGACGTACGTCGCCTGGGCCGAGGTGAGGCCGAGGTGGGAGAGCACGTCCGTGAACGACTCAGCGCCGCGGATCGTGGTGATCATGCCCTCGTCCTCGAGGATGGTGGCGACCATCTCGGCCAGCGGCATGGCCGGCGCCACGTCGACGATCGTCCAGCGGTCGCCGTTGATGAGGACCTTCTCACCCTTCATGCTGTCTCCCCGTTCTTCCGGCGCGCGAGGTAAGCCTTGGCGAACTCGGCGTAGGCGCGCCGGGCGGCGTGCAGGTCGGCGACGGCCACGCTCTCGTTGGTGGTGTGCGCCAACTCCTCCTCGCCAGGCCCGAAACCGATGACGGCCGCGCCGCGCCGCGCCAGGTGCGGGGCGTCGGTGCAGAACCACCACACATCTTCCTCGAAGCGCCTGCCGACGGCCGCGAGGGCGCGCCCGAACGCCTCACGCGCCACCCGGACGGCCGGGGCGTCCGGATCGGCCAGGTACGCAGCGGTGGAGCGTAGCGCGTCCTCGCCGCCCCTGCCGCTGTCCGCGATCCGCACGACGATGCGCTCGTCGTGCGCGATGGAGCGTAGCCGCTCGACGACCTCTGCCGGCCCCTCGCCGGGCACCGACCGGTAGTCGACCGTGAGGACGGCGGAGCCGGGGACGACGTTGGTCGAGTCGGACGGCGAGCTGACGACGCGCGTCGGCGTCGCGCTGGAGCCGCCCAAAGCTCCCCCGCGCGGCAGCTCGAGCCCCTCGAGCGCGAGGACGTAGCGGGCGACGTGCGCCAAGGCGTTCTCGCCGAGCGAGGCCCGCGCCGCGTGCGCGATGGCGCCCGGGAACACGACCTCGACGACGTTCGCGCCGCGGTGGCCTAGCATCATGCGGCACTTGCTCGGCTCGCCGAGCACCACCGCGTCGTAGGCGAGCGTGGCCGCGATGTGCCTGGCCCCGAGGCCGCCGACCTCCTCCTGGACGACGCCGCTGACGATCAACGTGCCCTCGAAGCCGGCCGCGGCGGCGTCCGAGGCCGCCATGACCATGCAGGCGAGCGCGCTCTTCATGTCGCAGGCGCCGCGCCCCCAGAGCCGCTCGTTCACCACGGCGCCGGAGAGCGGCGGGTAGGGCCACAGGTCGGGGTCTCCGACCGGCACGGTATCGATGTGGCCGTTGAGCATCAGCGTCCTGCCCTCGCCCCGGCGGATCACGCCGATGGCGTTGCCGACCTCGTCGAGGTAGGCCTCGTCGAAGCCGTTCGCCTCGAACGCCTCCAGCATCACGGCGGCGGCAGGCCCTTCCTTGCCGGTCTGGCTCGGCGCCTTGATCAGCTCGGAAGCGAGGGAGACGAGGGAGTCTTGCATCCGGTCATCATACGAATAATCGCAGCGGCGCCGGACGGCGGGCAATATGCTGGCTGCCGAGATGACCAGCGCTACCGCCCTGCCCGCCGGCGCGTGGGCTTGCCCCGCTTGCGGGCAGGTGAACCTCGCGGGCGTCACCTGCGAGGCGTGCGGCATCGCGCTTCGCTCGCTGGACGACCCGCCGCTCGACATCCCGTACCAGCCACGCCTCACCCGGCTCCCGAGCTTCTGGTTGGCGCTCGTCTGGGCGTTGGCCGCCGTCGGCGGGCTCGCCCTGTGGCTCTCCCCGGTCGCCAGGAGCAACCTCGGCAACCTCTTCCTCGTCGGCGAGGTGGTCGCCTCGGGGGCCGCCGCCTTCTCGTCGCTCTTCACGGCGTTGTGGCAGCGGGTGTTCAACCAGCTCGAGGTGGTCGTCCCGCCGCACGTCAAGAGCGGGGAGGAGCTGAACGTGGAAGTGCGCCTCGTCCCGTACGCGACGGTGGGTCCCGTCTCCGTGGACGTGCGGCTCGTGGATCGCTTCTACGTGAAGGTCGACGACCGGGTCGAGACCGCCAAGCGCGAGTTGGGAAGCACGAGCCTGCTGAAGCGCGGCAGACTGCGCGGACGCCGGCTCACGAGCCTGTCGGCGCGGTTCGTAGCGCCGTTCCCCGCCACCACGCACCAGAGTTTCCAAGTGGACGTCATGGCCGACCTGCTCGGCATCCTGGCGTTCGCGATCCCGGCCCTAGGCTGGCAGGCGCGCAACCTGAAGGAGCATGGCGGCTACTACGTCGAGGCGGTCGTGCGCGTCGGGCCGCTCACCAGGCGCTACCACAAGCGCGTGCTCTCTTACCTCGTCGGCGAGAGGCTCTACGTCGGCTGAGCCCGGTGGCGTGCCGCGGAGCTCCTACCTACTCGACGTCGCCGAGCCACCTGTAGCGCCGCAGGTCGACGCGGTCGTCGCTCACCTCGACCCCCTCCGAGCGCAGCAGCGCGACCTGCAGCTCGCCGGAGCCGACCTTGTACGTCGAGATGCCGCCGCTAGCGTTGATGACGCGTTGCCACGGCACGTCGTCGACCTCGCCGCCGCGTAGCCCGTAGAGGATCGCCCCCACCTGCCGCGCGTGGTTCGGCCTGCCCGCCAGGAGGGCCACCTCGCCGTACGTCGTCACCCTGCCGGCGGGAACGGCGCGCACGACGCGCAGGACCGCCTCCCTGAAGCCTTCGTCCATGCCCGATGCTAACGCCCACAGAGGTGCCGTGGGGCGTGTCGGCGCGGCCCGCTTCCGTTATCCTCTCCCTCGGAGGCGCTGGTGCTGACGTTGACGGTGCAGGTCGCCAGTTACGTGTTCCTGGTCGGCGTGCTGCTGCTCTTCTCGAGCGCCGCGCCGAAGGTGCGCGAGAGGTTCCCGCGCGGCTTCGCCATCGGGTCGCTCCTCGCGTTGGGCAGTGTCCTGCTGGTCCTCGTCGGGGCGCTGGTGTTCCGCTGAGGCGTTCGGCGAGGCGATTGGAGCGGCAGTTGCGAGCACACGTCATCACCTTCGGGTGCCAGATGAACGAGTACGACACCCACACCATCCAGTCCGAGCTGGTTGCCGGCGGGCACGAGCTCGCCACGCACCCGGCCGACGCCGACCTGCTCCTCCTCAACACGTGCGCCGTGCGCGGCAAGCCGGTCGAGAAGGTCATCAGCGTGCTCGGCGACCTGCGCAAGCAGCGCTCCGAGGGGCGCGACGTGACCGTGGGGCTGATGGGCTGCCTCGCCCAGTTGGACGAGGGGCGCGAAGTGGCGCAGAAGTTCGGCGTCGACCTCCTCGTCGGGCCCGGCGCCATCACGGACCTGCTCGAGGCGCTGGAGGAGTACGGCAGCCTGCGCTCCGGGGAGCGCGGCGGCATGATCGAGCGGCTCGGCTTCCAGGCCGAGCTCCACGACTACCAACCGCCGGCGCCCCGAGGCCTGTCTGGCTTCCTCACGATCATGCGGGGTTGCAACCACCACTGCACCTACTGCATCGTCCCCGACACGCGCGGACCGGAGGTCTCGCGCGCGCGCGAGAGCGTCATGCGGGAGGCGGCCGCGATGCGCGCGGCGGGGCTGGCCGAGGTGACCCTGCTCGGCCAGAACGTCAACTCCTACGGCATGGGCCAACCCGGCATGCCAAGCTTCCCGGAGCTCCTCCGCGCGGTCGCCGACCTCGGCTTCGAGCGCGTCAAGTTCACGACCAGCCACCCGATGAACTTCACGAGCGAGCTCATCGACGTCATCGCCACGCATCCGAACGTCTGCAACGACATCCACCTCCCGATGCAGTCCGGCTCCGACCGGGTGCTGCGGCGCATGGCGCGCGAGTACCGCATCGAGCGGTACCTGGACATCGTCAGGGAGATCAGGGAGAAGGTCGCCGAGGTCGTCATCTCGACGGACATCATCGTCGGCTTCCCCGGCGAGACGGAGGAGGACTTCCAGGCGACGCTCGCGGCCGCCGAGACGGCGGCGTTCGAGCAGGCGTACATGTTCATGTACTCCGCCCGCCCGGGCACGCCGAGCTACAAGCACTTCGAGGACATGCCCCGCGAGGTGAAGGTCGAGCGCCTGCAGCGGCTCATCGAGGCCCAGAAGGCGCGGAGCCTGGCCGCCAACGAGGTGCTCGTCGGCAAGACCTTGCGCGTGCTGGTGAAGGACCTCGGCCGCGACTCGCGCTACGCGGTGGGCCACTCGGACCAGAACCACACGGTCCTCGTGCCCGCCGAGAGCGTGACGAGCATGGGCGTGAAGGACGTGACGATCACTGGCGCGACGCCGCACGCCCTGCACGGCGAGGTAGTCGGGGCCGCCCCGCGCGGCATCGAGCTCGTGATGGCGTCGTGATGGCAGCGTTGATGGCAGCGTTGATGGCGTCGTGATGGCAGCGTTGATGGCAGCGTTGATGGCAGCGTGGCGGCAGCCTGGTCGCAGCGTGATCGCGGCGCGATCGACCCGCCGACCAGCTCGCCGCTGGACTCGTGACGCGGTCGTGAGCGCATGACCGACATCGCACCTCAGCACCTGATGCGCCGGCACCTAGTGATCGTTCACCCCTCGCAGCCCAAGGTGCTGCTGGAGCGCGGTCCGGACGGTGCGCCGCGCCTGCCCGTGCAGGACGAGCCGCTCGGCGACTCACGCAGCGCCCTCGGGCTCGCCGGGCTGCTCGGGCCGGAGCTGCCACTCGTGTCGCTCGGGCAGATCGCCTTCTTCCGCCGCGCGGCGGAAGAAGGGGCCGACGGCGTGGTGACGGAGCTCCTGACCACCTGCGAGCTCTTCCCCGCCCCGCCGGTCGACGTCCTACGGCGGCACGAGTGGTCGGGCGCCGGAGAGGGCGCGACGGTCCTCGGGCTACCCACGCCGCTCGCGGAGGCCCTGGCCGGGTACCTGGGCTGGCTGGCCGCCGAGAACGGCGCCACGGAGGCGGAGCCGGCCCCCGCAGAGGGCGCGGCGCGGCGCGGTCACGCCCCCGGAGCGCCCGCTCCGGCCGAGCCACCGCCCCACAGCCTGCCGGGCTCGACCGCGGCGCTGGCGGCCGCCATGCGGGCGGAGGTAGCGGAAGGCGACGGCACCCGCGAGGGAGCCTGTTCGACCCTCGAACCCCTCGTGCCCGGCGACGGCTCAGCCGCCCCGTTGCGGCAGCTCCAGTCGTGGGTCCTGTCCAGCGTGTGGCTCGGGGACGCCGCCGCCGTCAAGGTCACCAACCCGCTCTGGCCGAACGAGCCCGCCGTCACCGCGGCCATCCACTCCCTGAGACCGGACCTCGTGCCCGCGGTCGTGGCGCACGGCCGTTACGCGGTGGCCCGCGGGGCGTCCGAGCCGGCGCGCGGCGGGTCGGCGGAGCCGGCGCTTGGCGGTTCGCACGTTCCGGACCGCGACCACCGGGTCGCCGCATGGATGGTGACGCGCCGGTTCGAGGAGGACCACGTCCGTACGGCCACCACGAGCGACGTCCTGAACGCCCTCGCCGAGCTCCAGGCGGCCGCTTCCGGGCGTCACGCGGAGCTGCTGGCGGCGGGTGTCCTGAAGCGCGGGCCCCACGAGGTGGCGGCCGACCTCGGCATGCTCTGGTCGTCGCCTCAGCTCGCGCACCTCACGGACGCCGAGCGCGCGGCGTTGCCGGTGCTGGAGCGCCGGCTCGGAGAGCGCCTCGCCCGGCTGGCGAGCGCGGCCCCGCTCCTCCTCACGCATGGTGACCTCCACCAGGGCAACGCTGCGTTCACGCGCGCGGGCGGCGAGCTGCCCGTGCTCTTCGACTGGACCGACGCGGCGCTCGCCTGGCCGGGCGTGGACCTGGTGACGCTCGCCGGGATAGACGAGGAGCCGAACGCCGCCGAGCTGCTCGCCCTGCGCGACGCCTACCTGGTCGCCGTCCGCGCCGCGTTCCATGACCACCCCGGCCTACTGACGGGCGTCGAGGCGACGCTCGACGAAGGACTGGCGCTCGCGCCCGTCTACCACGCCGTCGCCTACGCCCATATCGCGGCGGCCGTGCCACCGGCGCAGCGCGCGTTCGTCGACGCGGGGCGGGTGGTCTCCTGGGTGGTCAGGAGCATGCTCGCACGGTGGCGGGCGGACGCGTGAGGCGCAGCGTGACGGACGGGTCGGGCGCAGCATGACGGACGCGTCAGGCGCAGCATGACGAACGCGTCAGGCGCAGCATGACGCGCGACTTGGCCGTCAGCGTGTTCGTGGTCTGGCGCGACCGGGTGCTGCTGCACCGCCACCGGAAGCTGGGGATCTGGCTGCCGCCCGGCGGTCACGTCGAGCCAGGTGAGCTGCCTGACGATGCCGCGACGCGCGAGGTGCTCGAGGAGGCCGGTATCGCCGTCGAGCTCGTCGGGCCGCCGCCGATCGTCGCCCCCGGTCCCCGCCAGCTCGTCAGGCCCCGCGGCGTCCAGTTGGAGGCCATCGCGGCGGATCACGAGCACGTCGACCTCGTCTACCTGGCGCGGCCGGTCGCGTCTTACGCGGGCGCCTTGGCCGGTGAGGAGCCGAGCATGGGCTGGTACGACCTCGTGAGCGCCCTTAGCCTGGGCCTCACGCCTGAGCTCGACGCCTGGGTGCGGTTGGCCTTGAGCGAACTCGGCGAGGGTTGAGCCGCGCCGTCAGGGGGTCGTGAGGGTCGGCCTGCCGCTTAGAGGGCGGCTGCTCTAGCGGAGGCGCAGCGCGGCTCCCCGCCGCTGCCCGAGCGCTGGACGGCTACCCTAGCGGCTCCCCTAGCCCAGCCAGCCACGCTTCGGCCTCGGCGGGCGACCGCAGTCGCACGACGCTCAGCTCCGGGCGCAGCTCCAACAGCTCCGCGACCCGCTTGGGCGTAGCCTCGTGCGTGCGCCAGGCCCACCGGACGATGTGATCGCGGTCGACGAGGACGCGCCAGAGGCCACGCTCGCGGTTGCCGTTCCACAGCTCCTCGTTGCGTATGCGGCGCCTGACGGTCCGCGCGACGACGCGGCGCATGACGACGTGCCGCGGGTAGTCGAGCCACACGAGCAGGTCCGCCCTCTCTGCCAGGAGCGGCCTCACCGTGTGGTACTGCCACTCCGTCACCCAACCGGTACGAGACGTGAAGCGCTCCACGTCAGCCACGAACTCTGGGCGCGGCACCCAGCCGGGGCCGTGGAAGAGCCCGTCGATCTCCACGTGCTCGAGCCCGAACACGGCCGCCAGGCGGGCGGCCAAGGTCGACTTGCCGGAACCGGAGGTGCCCGCGACGAGCACGCGGCGCGGCGGCCTCATCAGGCGGTCGGTGACTTCCAGCAGCGGCACGGACGGAGTCTAGCAACCGCTCCACGCAATCTGCACCGGACGACGCCATGCTCCTACCAAGCCGGCCGGAAGAGCCACGGGACCGGCAGACTAGGAGAAAGACCATGAAACGTTCAGCCCGCCTACTGGCCGCCCTCGCCGCCCTCCTGACCAGCGTCAGCCTGGCAGCCGCCCCCATCCGCATCGACGACTCCGGCGTCAAGTACTCGAACAGCGACCTGACCACGGCGTACCTAAGCTTCGCTAAGGTCGGTGACACGTTCTCCGTCGTGCTGAACGACCGCGTCGCCACTGCCCTGCCTGTCGACATGGACGGCATCCCCGTCATCGTCGGCACCAACTTCTTCGGCTCCACCACGTACTCCGGGGAGCTCAACGGTGAAGGACCCGTCGCCGTGGAGTCGACGGGCAACGTCGTCGACGGCGTCAGCCTCGAGCATGACGGCATCGAGCTGGCGGACGCCGTGGCCGCCTACCAGGCGAGCCTCGCCAGCGTCGGCGAGTCCGTCACCGTCGAACTCGACGGCAACTACGCCGTGATCACGAGCGCCTCGGGCCTTCGCATCGTGCTCCAGGACGTCTTCGACGGCGTGAAGGCGCACATCGCCGCCGGCTGAGCGCGCCGCGGGCTCGAGACCCAGCCATCTGACCTCCCTCCCCAGCCGCACTTCCGAGAGCCGCCTCGCACCGTCCACGACCGACGTGCGAGGCGGCCGCTTTCTCGTCGTCAGGGTCGCGCCGGGGCCGTGCGTAGCGTGCGACCCGCCCTTCCGGGTATACTCCCTCCGCTGCCAGCGGGTCGTGGTTCGTCCTCGGCCCGGCCGTCCTCGTCGGGGCGTAGCGCAGTCTGGTAGCGCACCTGGTTTGGGACCAGGGAGTCGCTGGTTCGAATCCGGCCGCCCCGACCACGCCACTCGCCGGTAGCGGTGTGAGTAGGCCGAGGCGGCGCCACGCAGGGTCGGGCGGGAGTAGCTCAGTTGGTAGAGCGACAGCCTTCCAAGCTGTATGTCGCGGGTTCGAATCCCGTCTCCCGCTCCACACCTCACGCCGCACGCGGTCGCGTGCACCAGTAGCTCAGGGGATAGAGCAGCCGCCTTCTAAGCGGTAGGCCGAGGGTTCGAATCCTTCCTGGTGCACCATATGCACGTACGGTTCGACCGCGCCGATCGCCGCCCGGCTACGCGGCCGGGCCCTTCAACGACCACCGAACTCGACAGCGGCAGACGCCGCTCCACGCAACCTCGCCACGTGCTGCGCCTCTTCCCGCAGCTCCTTCATGGCCCGCTCGGACAACGGGCCGAAGGCCTCGACAGTGACGACGAGCTTCCGACCGCTCTTGCGCGGCCGCCAAGTACCGACGATCTCGCCGTCGACGAGGAGCGTGCCCAGCTCGCCGACTGCCTTCCAGATCTGTCGGTGGTACTTCTCATCGACGATCGTCGCCCGGTCACGCAGCTGCGTGTAAGGGTCGCGCGGCGGGAGCATGCGCACGCCTTGTGGGGCGGACGACGCCCGCAGGGCGTCGAGGTCGGACGTGAGTAGCCAGGAGGCTCCACCGAACTCCACGCGCGTCAGCTCGCCCTCGAGCAGGCTCCACCAAGGTTCGGCATCGCCGACCGTGACGCCCAACCATGCGGCGAAACCAGCGCGGCTCGCCGGGCCGTAGCAGCGCAGGTAGCGGCGCAGCAGCTCGGCGCGCGCCGCTGGCGCCTCCACGTCCGGAACGGGTTCGCCCAGCCACTCCTCGACGAGCACGAACGGCGCCTTGTTGTCGGATCGGGGCGCGAAGCAGACGACCCGCTGCAACGCGAGGACCCGGAGGCAGAAGTGCACGACGGCCTCGCCGACGGGCTGGCCCGGAGCATGCGGGCCCTCCGCCTGCCAAACGGGGCGTTGGTCCTTCGTGAGCCTTCCCGTGATCCGCTCGGCGAGCTCCGCGCCGAGCTCACCGATGGCGAGCCGGCGCCCCGCCAGCACCCCTCCGATCTCCGCTCGCGTCAACTCGACCGCCGCCGTGACGTCGATACCGAGCCTGGCGACGGACTGCTCGATGCCCGGGATGAAGTGCCGCAGCGCGGCCTCGGTCGGCGGCAACACGCCGGCCGTGAACACGGCCGCGTCCGCGGTCGGAAAGTAGAACGGCGCGCCGCGCATGCTCCAGGTCTGCAGGAGGCTCTTCTCCTCGGCGACGGCGTGGTCGACGTCCGCTCGCGCGAGGTCCCGCACCCGCGCCTGCAGCGCGAGCAGCGCCGAGCCCGGTGGGCTGTTCTGAACGCCGCAGGCACCGGCGGCGGCGAGCAGCCCGGCCGGGCTCAGCCGCTCGGCAAGGTGCTGGGCGCCGAGCCGGAAAGCGATGACCTCGCCTCTGGTGACCTCGTTGGCTCGGCGGCGTCCGGCAGCGTTCGTGCTCACGAGCTCTCCTCCTGCTCGGCGACGAGCCGTTCAAGACCGGCGGTGCGTGCCTCCCATAGGCGCCCCAGCCAGTCGTCCACGAGGGCGCGCCGCCCGCGATCCAGGGTGCACATGCGCACCCTTCCGGGCTTCACCGTTCGGATCGGTCCGCTCGCTTCGAGGGTTCGCACATGTTTCATGAACGACGGCAAAATGACGGGCAGCGCACGCGCCAACTCCCCCACGCTCGCCGGGCCGGGTCCGGGGCGCCGGATCACCGCCCCACGGGTCGGGGCCGCGAGCGCCACGAAGACCTCCTCCGAGACAGACACGTACTTAGCCACCTGGCAAGGTATAGCACCGCGCTCAACGACCCGGCCAAGCGTCGATCTAATGCGCATCCGACGGGCCGCGAGTGCCGAGCGTGGTATTCCGTGGCACCATGCCCATCGTGCTGGTTGAAGGCGCCAGCGACGCCGTCGCCGTCGAGGTCCTTGCGAGGCGCCTCGGGCTTGGCGTGCCGCGAGTGCTTCCAGTCGGCGGGTCCAGGGGAGTCAGCCGCGCGGCCGCGCGGCTGGCCGCGGAGCACGTGATCGGCCTCGTCGACGCTGCCCAGCGCGGCGACTTCGAGCGCGTCCTCGACACCGTGTTCGTCTGCGACCCCGACCTGGAATCGGAGTTGGTCCGCGCCCTGGGCATCGACGGCGTCGAGGCCGTGATCGCGCAGCAGGGCGAGCTCGACTCGTTCCGTCGCCTCCAACGGCAACCGTTCCAGCGTGGGCGGACCGGCGAGGAGCAGTTGGCCCGCTTCTTCGGCGGGCGCAGCGGCAACAAGGCGCGCTACGCGCGTCTACTCACGGAGGCGCTGCCGCTCGACCGGATACCCCCTCCGCTCGCGGCGTTGCTGGCCGCCCTGCCGGGGTGAGGCGCCTACGCTCCTGCCGACACCGGCCCATCGTCGAGCACCTCCGAGCCGGCGAGAGCGACGTTGCCATCGACGTTTCGGTGGAACGGGCCGGGAACGCATGGACGCTGATCATGCGCCGTGAGTTCCCGCAGAGCCCGGAGCGGCTGTGGCAGATGCTCACCGACCCGGCACGGCTGCCCGCTGGTCACCGGTCGTACCGGACCGGGCGCTCGCGTACGGCTGGCGGGAGTTGCACGACGGTTACGCGTCGGAGTTCCGCGCCCAACCCCGGGAAACGCGAGCGTTCTCCTAGCGCATCTACGTAGCCACGGCATCGAACCCCTCGCCCTGGACGACGTCGTGGTCACCATCACGGACCCGGACGGACGCAAGGTCATGTTCGGGACCGCCTGAGAGCCCGCGAACCTGCCGGGCTTCAGGCTCCCGCGCCTCGGGGCCACGGACCCGTCGGTGTGGAGGCAAGCCGCCAGCTTCTTCCTCTCAAGCCCCTTCAACCGCGGTACGCTCAGCAGCCATGGCGCGAACGACGCTGTCGGAACCGGTCCCCCCTACGCAGAGCTCGAACAGGCGCGCGTCCCGGCTGGTGGTCGGTAGCGGCGTCGTAGCTGTCCTCCTGTTCCTCGCGCACTTCTTCAACGACCTGTTCTCCGGCACGCTCGCCGCGCTGCTCCCCACCCTGCAGATCCGCTTCGGCGTCAGCGAGCTCACGCTCGCCCTGTTCGTCGCCTCCCTGTCGTTCAGCTCGTCGGTCCTGCAGCCGCTGTTCGGCGCGGTGGCGGACCGGCTCGGCCACCGGCTCGTCGCGTCCGCCGGCGTGATCGTCTCCTCTTCCATCCTGAGCCTCATCGCCATCATGCCCTCACCCCTCTGGCTCGTACCCCTCCTGCTCCTCGGCGGGCTCGGCTCGGCCGCCTACCACCCAGCGGCGACGACCCTCGCCCGCCGCGCCGCCAGCTCAAAGGGCGGTCTGGCGCTCGGGGTGTTCAGCGCCGGCGGCACGATCGGCCTGTCGTTCGGACCGCTCGTCATCGGCTTCTTCCTCATCAGGGGTTGGCTCGATTACAGCCCGGTCCTGATGGTCCCTGGCATCGTCCTCGGCGCGCTCATCTACCTCCTCACGCCGCCGGTGCCCCAGCAGACGGGCTCGAGGCGCGCGAAGGTCTTCGACGTCGACCTGTTCCGCGGCCCGGTCGGGCAGCTCTGCCTGGCGGGCGTGCTGCGCTCGATCGCGTGGGTGTCGATGATCAACGGCGCCCCGCTCTGGCTCGTGAACGCGAAGGGGCTCTCCGCCACCGATCCTGTCGTGTTCTGGACGATCACGGTCTTCACCTTCTCCGGGGCCGCCGGCGGCATCCTCATCGGCCTCATCGAGAACCGGTTCAGCCGCCAGTTCCTGGTGACCGGCACGATGCTGCTCGCCGCCTTACCCCTCGCCGTGCTCCTGCTGAGCCAACCCGGCACGGTCCTCTACTTCGTGGCCGTCGCGTTCTCCGGCATCCTCGCGAACGGCGGCCTGCCCATCATGGTGCTGGCGGCCCAGGACGCCGCGCCGCACGCGGTCGCCACGGCCTCCGGCATGATGATGGGCCTCACCTGGGGCACCGCTGGGCTGCTCTACCTCGTCGTCGGGGCCGTCCAGGAAGCCATCGGCATGAACGCGGCCATGTGGCTGAGCGTCGTGCCGCTCCTGCCGGGCGCGCTCGTGGCGTACCGGGTGCTCAGAAGGCTGGAACCGGTCGAGTAGGGTCTATCTTCTGCAACCCCTTGCCTGATCGGCCTTAATCTGCCATATAATGTCCATAACATCTATTATAACGGGGTTTTATGCTACGCGTTCGGTCTTTGCTGGCTGCCGGCGTTCTGTTTGGTCTGGTGGCGTGTAGTTCGTCTCGGGTCTCACCGCGGTACGACATTCGCGCTGCTGCCGATGTGGTTCCGATGGCGGTTGAGTCAGGCCGTTAGCTTGAGTCATCGTCTCAACTGGGGGCTGCAGGCTCAGGACGTTGGAGAACCGAACTTCTACACGCTTAGGACCGTAGACCTGGATGGGGAGCCGTTCATCGACATCACCGTCTCATCGCCGGTCGTCGCGAACGGGTTCTGGGATCTGGCGTTCTCCGTCTCTGGTGACGAGTGGGATCCGGAGGACTTCGAGAGCCCCTGGACCACTTCCCTTACGGGTGCCAGTACTGCGCGCGATGTGCTCGTCGTCGGTAACGTCGGCCTGTCGCTGCCTATGCGCATGGCAGCTACGGTTACGGCGCTTGGCGGGTTGGAGAACGTCCTTGAAGTCGTAGCGATCGAGCAGCAGACATTCGTGATCAGGGACGTGCAGAACCGGTTGTGGGACACTTACGCTCAACAGCCACTGAGTGTAGAGCAGACCGCATACGTGCATAGCCTGTACGCGGATATGGTTGGCGTGAACAGCGACCCGGCCGTCGCGGCTCGCCCGTGTCTTCCCGCCCTCCAGCGCCTTAGGACTAGCCAAACCCGCCTCCCACGCGGTAACCTTCGGTTCGGCCTCGCGAACCCTGCGGGTTCGTTTGCGCCTGCTTGGTGGGTGTAGCTCAGTTGGTTAGAGCACCGGATTGTGGTTCCGGGTGTCGTGGGTTCAAATCCCATCATCCACCCCAGCCGGCGGGGTCTCCCGCGAAGAGGGCGGGTCTCGAGCAGTTCGACCCGCCCTCCCTTACTTCCGCGCTGGCGAAGTCGGAAGGAGACCGCGGGCATCTGCGCGCGAGGATGGCGGAACTGGTAGACGCGCTAGACTTAGGATCTAGTGGCCTAGCCGTGCGGGTTCAAGTCCCGCTCCTCGCACCACCGCGGCAAGCCGAGCGCTTGCCGCTACCTTTTGGCGCCCCACCGGGCGCATGCATTAGCGGTTCGCGGTCGCGGCGACGGTCAAGCCGATTAGGAGTGTCATGGAAGCCAAAGTAGTCGAGAAGCAGGGGGCCAACGTCACGCTCAGCGTGCGCGTCGACGCCGCCACGGTAGACGCCACCTTCGAGCGCGTGCTCGCGCAGCTCTCGCGGACCGTGAAGGTGCCCGGCTTCCGCCCGGGCAAGGCGCCCCGCGGCGTGCTGGAGAAGCGCGTGGGCGCCGAGGCCCTGGCCGAGGAGGTCCGCGACGCGCTCGTCGAGGAGACCTACCCGCAGGCCGTGCGCGAGCTCGAGCTCTACCCCATCGACGCCCACTTCCACGCCGACGGCGCCGTGCGCGGCCAGGACTTCGAGTTCACCGTCCACGCCGACGTCTACCCCGACATCACCCTGCCCGACCTCGAGACCGTGAAGCTGGAGGCCGAGCCCAAGGTCGTGAGCGACGACGACGTCCGCGCCGCCCTCGAGCAGTTGCGCCGCGAGAACGCCACGTTGGTGCCGGTCGAACGTCCAGTCGAGGCCACCGACTGGGTGCTCGTGGCGCGTCTCGACGAGGGCGACGAGGCCGACGAGTCCTCCACCTTCCAGGTCCACATGGACCGCGCCGGTGAGGAGCTCAAGGGTCAGCTCGTCGGCAAGTCGATGGGCGATGTCCTGACGGCTACGTTCACGGACCCGGCTCCAGAGGGCGAGGATGGCGGCACCAGCACCACGCAGATCCGGCTCAAGGTCCTGGACGTCAAGGGCAAGGAGCTCACCGCCTCCGACGACGACCTCGCCCTGCAGCTCGGCCTCGCCGACGGCGCGGAGCTGACGCGCCGCGTGCGTGAGAGCCTCGAGACCGACGCGCGGCGCGCGACCCTCGAGGCCCGCCGCGACGAGGTCGTCGAGAAGCTCGTCTCAGGCTCGACGCTCGAGCTGCCCGGCAGCCTCGTCAGGCGCCGGCAGCGCAGCCTCCTGCAGGACCTCGCCCACGACCTCGGCCACCAAGGCACCACGCTGGAGCGCTACGTCGACCGCCTCGAGCAGCGCGGCAAGCGCGATGAGTTCGAGGCCGAGCTCAAGGAGGCGGCCGAGAAGGGCGTGCGGCGCGACCTCGTGCTCGAGCGCCTCATGGAGGTGCGCGGCACGGAGGTCTCCGACGCCGAGTACCGCTCCGCCCTGAAGCGGCTCGCCGACTCGCGCGGCCAGGACGTCGGTCGCATGCGGCAGGAGCTCGGTGAGGAGTACCTCGCCAACTACCGCTTCTTCCTGAAGCGCGACAAGGCGCTGCGTGAGTTCATCAACGAGCTGGCCGGCGAACCGAACGAGGCGCTGGACGAGACCGATGCCGACGAGGCCGCCGAGGCCGCTGCCCTGAGCGAGGACGAGGCGGCCGACCACGATCACGATCATGGGCACGACCATCACCACGATCACGACCACCATCACCACTGAGGTCCGGCCGAACCGAAGGTAGCAGGGGCGCCGCCTGGCAGGTGGCGCCCCGCCTGTCATGGCCCGTAGCCACGCCCTAACCGCGTGGGGGAACGCCACGGGCCCCGGCCCGGTGCTACGCTAGCCGCAAGATGCCGCTCATCCCTTACGTCATCGAGCAGACCGGGCGCGGCGAGCGCACCTACGACGTCTACAGCCGGCTCCTGAAGGAACGCATCATCTTCCTCGGCTCGGCCATCGACTCGGAGGTCGCCAACGTCGTGACCGCCCAACTGCTCCTCCTCGACTCGCAGTCGAGCGAGCAGCCCATCAACATGTTCATCAACAGCCCCGGCGGCGAAGTGTACGCCGGCCTCGCCATCTACGACGTCATGCAGTTCATCTCCGCGCCGGTGCACACGAACTGCGTCGGCATCGCCATGTCGATGGGCTCGCTGATCCTGACGGCCGGAGCGGCCGGGCACCGCGTCGCCCTGCCGCATAGCCGCATCATGATCCACGCGGGCTCGGCCGGCTTCCCGCGCTCGAGCCTCCCCGACCTCGCCGTTCAGGCGCGCGAGTTCGAGGACCTGCGCGACATGATGGAGACCATCTACCACCGCCACACCGGCGTCGCCGTCGAGCAGTTGCGCCGCGACATGGAGCGCGACAACTTCATGGCCCCCCAGCAGGCCCTCGCCTACGGGCTGATCGACAAGGTCATCGAGCCCCGCGGCCCCGGGCGCGTCGACGGCGCCAAGGGCGCCAGATGACGGCCACCCACTGCAGCTTCTGTGGACGCGCCCACACGGAGGTGCGCTTCCTCGTGGCAGCACCGGGCGGCGGGGCGCACATCTGCGACCAGTGCGCGGGGCGCGTCCACGACGTCGTGGCGGAGGCCGGGGCGCCCGCCAAGCCGTTCGTGCACCTACGGAGCCTCCAACCGCGCGAGATCAAGCGCGAGCTCGACGCCTACGTCATCGAGCAGGAGGCCGCCAAGCGCGCCCTCGCCGTGGCCGTCTACAACCACTCGCGCCGCATCGCCAACCCCCATACGGAGCTGCAGAAGAGCAACGTGCTCCTCATCGGCCCATCCGGGACCGGCAAGACGCTGCTCGCCCAGACGCTCGCGCGCACGCTCGACGTGCCGTTCGCCATCGCCGACGCCACCACGCTCACGGAGGCCGGCTACGTCGGCGACGATGTCGAGAACATCATCCTCCGCCTCCTACAGGTGGCCGATTACGACGTGGCCGCGGCGGAGCGGGGCATCATCTACGTCGACGAGATCGACAAGATCGGCCGCAAGTCCGAGGGTCCGTCCATCACGCGCGACGTGAGCGGCGAGGGCGTCCAGCAGGCCCTGCTCAAGATCATCGAGGGCACGGTCACGCACGTTCCGCCCCAGGGTGGGCGCAAGCATCCGCACCAGGAACTGATCGACGTCGATACTAGCAACATCCTGTTCATCTGCGGCGGGGCCTTCGAGGGCCTCGACGCCATCCTGCGCCGCCGGCTGGACGTCGCCAAGGTGGGCTTCCAGACCCCGGCGGCCTCCGAGGGCGACCCGTTGGCCGGAGCGGAAGTGATGCCTTCCGACCTGATGGCGTTCGGCCTCATCCCCGAGCTCATCGGGCGTCTGCCCGTCGTCGTGCGCTTGGAGGAGCTCAGCCTCGAGGCGCTCGTCGACGTGCTCACGAAGCCCCGGAACGCGCTCGTGAAGCAGTACCAGGAGCTCTTCGGCTTCGACGGCGTGAAGCTGACCTTCTCCGACGAGGCGCTGCTCGAGGTGGCCAGGCGCGCCCAGGCGCTGAAGACGGGTGCCCGCGCACTGCGCTCCGTGATGGAGCGCGCCCTCATGCCGCTGATGTTCGAGGTGCCCGGCAGCGGGATCACGCAGCTGCACGTCGAGGTCCTGGACCTCGACGAACCCGCCAGGCTGTTGGCGACCGTGGCAGCACGCAAGTCGGCCTGACCGTCCCCTAGTAGCGCCCTACGACGCCACGACCGAGCGTGCTCGTTCGACGACGGCGCTCAACCGGCTCGCCGCCTCATCGACTAGCGCCTCGTCGACGGCCTTGCCGTAGCTGAACCTGACGCTCGCCTTCGCCTCGTCCCGTCCCAGCCCCATGGCCAGGAGGACGTGGCTAGGCTCCACGCTGCCCGCGGCGCACGCCGAACCGGCGCTGGCGTACACCCCAGCCTCGTCGAGCAGCATAAGCAGCGTCTCGCCGTCTGCGCCCCGCACGCGCAGGTTCGTGTGCTTGACGGACCTAGGCGTCCCGGCGGCGTTGATCGCCACGCCCGGGATGGCGCCGGCAGCGGCCTCGAAGCGCGCTTGCAGGCCGGCGAGCCGCGCCCGCTCGGCGGGCAGCCGCTCGGCGGCGAGGGCCGCCGCGGCCCCGAGCCCGACGATGGCTGGCACGGCGTGGGTGCCGGGCCGGTGGCCGCGCTCCTGCGCGCCGCCGGCCAGCAGCGGGGCCGGCTCGCTGCCTTCCCTGAAGACGAGCGCTCCCGCGCCCTTCGGCCCATAGATCTTGTGCGCCGAGAGCGTCACGAAGTCGGCTCCAAGGCTCGCGAGGGTGAACTCCTCGACGCCGTAACCTTGCACCGCGTCGCAGAGGAAGAGGGCGCCGTGGGCGTGCGCCAGCTCGGCGACGGCCCCTACGTCGAGCAGCGCGCCGGTCTCGTTGTTGACGAGCATGGCGGCGACCAGCGCGGTGCCGCCGCGCGTCGCCTGCGCGGCGAGGGCGGCCTCCCACGCGGCGAGCGGCGAGCCGCCGTCCGGCGCGAGCGGCACGAAGGTCACGTCGCGCCCTCGAGCTGCCAAGCGGCGGGCCGCCTCGAGCACGGCGGCGTGCTCGCCGGCGCTCACCACGAGCCCACCCGGCCGCGCGGCCGCGGCCGCGAAGACGGCCTGGTCGTCGGCCTCTGTCGCTCCGGACGTGAAGACGACCTGGCGCGACCGCACGGCCAGCGTCGCGGCGACGCGCTCCCGCGCCTCCTCCACCCCGCGCCTGGCCGTCTGACCGAGGCGATGAACGCTCGAGGGGTTGCCGAACTCGCTCTTCAGGTACGGCAGCATGGCGCCAAGGACGCGCTCATCGAGAGGCGTCGTGGCCGCGTGGTCCAGGTAGATACCCGATATCGGCTGCACGGGGTGGAACTCGTCAGTCGTCGCGCCCGAGGTACTGCGGCAACGGCTGGATGCCGAGCAGCCGGCGCTGCTGCACCAGGTCGGCGAGGCTAGTGGAGCGCAGGACCTGACGCACGGCCGCGTCCACGCGCCGCCAGAGGCTCTCGGTCGAGCACATGCCGGCGCGGACGCAGTTGGCGGAGTCGACGATGCAGCTGACGGGCGCCACGCTGCCCTCCAGCAACTCGACGACCTCGAGGCTGTCGATCTCCTCGAGCGGCCGCGCGAGGCGGTAACCGCCGTGCGCGCCCCTGATCGCCTCGACGATGCCGGCGCGGCGCAGGATGGCGAAGATCTGTTCCAGGTACTGGTGGCTGAGCAGTTGGCGTTCGGCGACCGTCTTGAGGCTGATGGGTTCGTCGCCGCTGAGCGCCACTTCCACGAGGGCCCTCATGCCGTACTGCGCTTTGGTCGATACCCACATGCCTTGACCTCCCCAGCGGCCTGACCGCCTTCGCCCACTCTACAACCTTTTACCTCGGAACGGTTCCGATTTGGCGACCAACGGGCGGCCGCGCCGTCCGTCACCGAGGCATGCCCAAGACTACCGCACCGGCCGGGACGCGAGACCCCGCCTCTTAAAGACGCCCCTGCAGGTACGGCAGGGGGTCGACCGCCCGGCCGTCGAAACGGACCTCGAAGTGCAGGTGCGGGCCGGTCGAGGCGCCCGTGCTGCCGACCGCGCCGAGCACGTCGCCCTGCCTGAGGGCCTGGCCCACGCGCACGGCCACCGCGCTGAGGTGGGCGTAACGCGTCTCGCTGCCGTCGCCGTGGTCGAGCACCACGACGTTGCCGTAAGTCCCCCACCACCCTGCGCGGGTGACGACGCCGGAGCGCGCCGCCTTCACGGGCGTGCCGGACGGCGCGGCGATGTCGAGGCCGCCGTGGTAACGGTTGCCGTTGACCGAGACGTTCCGCCAGCCGAAGTAGGAGGAGACGCGCCCTTGCACGGGCAGCGCGAAGCCCGTGGTGCTCCAGTCGACGCCCCGCAAGGAGTCGAGGGCGCCGGCGAGCGCGGCCGCCTGAGCGGCGCGCAGGGTGGCGCGCCGTGCCGCCACGCCGCCAGCCCCCGGCTCGGCCGCGAACGCGAGGCCGAGCACGACCGCCAACAGCCAGACCGACCGACGAGGGGCGCGCCGCCCGGCGCGGACAGCGGCGCCCCCCTTCACGTCGGCGCCGACCTCAGCCCTGGGTGAGGGTAGCGAGGAACTCGGCGTTGCTCTTGCTGCGTCCGAGGCGCCCGAGGAGCATCTCCATGGCCTCGGCCGGGTCCATGTCCGAGATGACCTTACGCAGGAGCCACATCTTGGCAAGCACGTCCTCGCTGAGGAGCAGGTCCTCGCGGCGCGTGCCCGACTTGAGGATGTCGATGGCCGGGAAGATGCGCCGCTCCTCGAGGTGCCTGCTGAGGTGCAGCTCCATGTTGCCGGTGCCCTTGAACTCCTCGAAGATCACGTCGTCCATGCGCGAGCCCGTCTCGACGAGGGCGGTGGCGAGGATGCTGAGGCTGCCGCCGCCGCGGATGTTGCGTGCGGCGCCCAGGAAGCGCTTCGGCCAGTGGAGGGCGTTCGAGTCCAGGCCGCCCGAGAGGGTGCGGCCCGTCGGGGGCGTCACGAGGTTGTTGGCCCGGGCGAGCCGCGTTATCGAGTCGAGGAGGATCATGACGTGACCGCTGTCCTCGACGATGCGCCGCGCGCGCTCGTGCACGAACTCCGCCACGCGGATGTGGTTGCTGGGGGGCTCGTCGAACGTGCTCGCGATGACCTCGACGCCGTGGACCGACTCGCGGAAGTCTGTGACCTCCTCGGGCCGCTCGTCCACGAGGAGCACGATCACCTTGATGTCGGGCTCGTTAGCCACGACGGCGTTGGCGATCTTCTTGAGCAGGGTCGTCTTGCCCGCCTTCGGCGGCGCGACGATCAGACCGCGCTGGCCGCGGCCGATGGGCGCGAGCAGGTCGATGACGCGCGTGGAGAGCTCGTTGCCGACGGTCTCCAGCTTGATGCGCGCTTCCGGGAAGGTCGGGGTGAGCTCCTCGAACCGCGGGCGCTTGGACGACTGGAACGGGTCGACGTTGTTGACGGCCTCGACCCTGATGAGGGTGCCGTAGCGCTCGTTCTCGCGCGGGCGCCGGGCCTTGCCTAGGATGAGGTCGCCCGTGCGCAAGCGGAACTGCTTGATGAGACCGGCCGAGACGATGACGCTACGGGTGTTGTTCTGCAGGAGCGACTCCTGGAGGAAGCCGTACCCGTCGGACGAGATCTCGAGGTAGCCCTTGACGAGCCTCAGACCCTCGCTCTCGGCCGAGCGCTCCAGGATGGCAACGACCAGGTCGTCCTTGCTCATGCGACGGTAGTCCTCGAGCTGGACTTCCTTGGCGAGCAGGTGCAGTTCGGGCAGGATCTTCGAGTGCAGCTCCCGGAAGTTGTAGCCGGGCTTGCGCGCCGTGCGGTTGCGGCGGTTACGGCCGCGGCCCCGCTGGCCGTCCTCGCCGCCCGCCGCGGAGTCCTCGCCCTCGGCGCCATCGTCCGCGTCGTCCTGGACCGGCTCCGCCTGGCGCCCGCCCCCGGAACGCCGCGGCTCCTCCACGCCGGACTTGGCCGCCCTCCCGCGCTGACGCTCGTTACCGCCGTCCTCTTCGCTCCGCGCGGAGGGTTCGCTCCGCGCAGGGGGTTCGTCGACGACCGGCGCCTGCGTGGGCGCGACCGGGGCCGGCGCGGGCGCCGCCGCGGCGGCCTCCGGGTTCTTGCGAGGCCGACCACGCTTGCGGGGGGCTGGCGCCTCCACTACGTCGGTCGCGACGGGACGCGCTTCTTCTTTCGGGCTCATGCCATCTCCTTAGGCACCTTCCGGCTACACGGTCTGCGTTCTATCCGACGCGTGAACCACGACACGTTTCCTTCAGGATCCGGGCGCTTCCGGCCTTCGACCTGTCCACCACGCTGCCGCACGGAGGCGTATCGCCTTTCGAGGGGTCGCTCCTTGGCGCCGCGGAGGCGAACGGTCGCTCAAGTCGACGGTCGGTTGCTGGCTTGGTTGCCGTACCAGGAAGCGCCTGGTTGTGCTTAGGGGCAGCAACAGTACCTATTGACGTGCCTCATGCCTGCTGCTACGTTTGAGTCTAGCGCCGACACTGCTGGTTGTAAAGTGTCACGCGCTCAGAGGACGTGACCAACGTCACCGCTCCTCGCAAGGCCAAGGCGACGACGGGAACAGTCCTCGCGCATGGGGCCGCCCACAGCGATCCGGGAACGGTGAGAGCCCGGAGGCCGGTCGGCGCGTCAGGTATCCTCCCCGAGCCGCTCCCCGAAGCCTGCCCTGGGCCGCGGAACGTCCAGTAGGTGGTAGACGGAGCCGGGCGGTGCCCGTGACAGCACCGGGCCGTCGCTTCAGCAGCGGCGGTCGGCGAGGCCGACGCCGGCGACGGCGAACGGCACGGTTGGGTGGTACCGCGCTCCCGAGGCGCCCCAACACATCGTGGCTGGGGCGCCTTGTCGTGTACCCGCTCCCACGGACCTCGGGGACGAGGTGAGCCGCATGTTCGACGAGGTCAACTCAAACGTCGACTTCCCCGCGCTGGAGAAGCGCGTCATCCAGCTCTGGCGGGAGCGCGACGTCTTCAGGCGCAGCGTCGACCGCCCAGCGCCGCGCGGCGACTGGGTGTTCTACGAAGGTCCGCCGACGGCGAACGGGAAGCCCGGCATCCACCACGTGATCGCCCGCGCCTTCAAGGACCTGTTCCCGCGCTTCAAGACGATGCAGGGCTACCGGGTCGGACGCAAGGGCGGCTGGGACACGCACGGCCTCCCCGTCGAGATCGCCATCGAGAAGCGCCTCGGCTTCACGAACAAGGGTCAGATCGACGAGTACGGCATAGCGGAGTTCAACGCTCTCTGTCGCGCCGACGTCTTCAGCAACATCCAGGACTGGAACGCCATGACGGAGCGCATCGGCTTCTGGATCGACCTGGCCGACCCGTACATCACCTACACGAACGAGTACATCGAGTCGTGTTGGTGGATCATGAAGGACCTCTTCGACCGCGGGCTGCTCGTCGAGGACTACAAGACGACCTGGCACAGCCCGTCGTCCAACACGACCCTCGCCTCGCACGAGGTGTCGCTCGGCTACCAGGAGGACGTCGAGGACCCCTCCATCTACCCGAAGTTCCCCGCCATCCTCGGCGACCTCGTGGCGCGCGGCGTCGTGGCGGCCGACGAGACGCGGCCGGTGAGCTTCCTCGCCTGGACGACCACGCCGTGGACGCTGGCCGCCAACTCGGGGCTCGCCGTGCGCGCCGACGCGACCTACGCGTTGGTGGCGGGGCCCGCCCGTCGGCGCGAGCCAGCGGGCGAGCGCGAGCTGTACCTCCTCGCGAACGAGCTCGTGGCGCGCGTCTTCGAGGCCGGCACCTACGAGGTGCTCGGGAGCGTGCCGGGCGCCACGCTGGCGGGCGCCACCTACCGGCCCCTCCTCGTCGGACGGCCGGGCGACGGCGCAGACCCTAGCTCCGCCTACCGGGTGGTGGCCGACGACTTCGTCAGCCTCACCGACGGCACGGGCATCGTGCACGTCGCGCCCGCCTACGGCGACCTCGACGTCGGTCGCGCCCACGGCCTGCCGGCCATCTTCTCGGTCGACCTGACGGGCAAGGTGATGCCCGAGGTGCGTCTCGTCCCGGACGAGGACGCGGCGCTCGGAACGGGCTCTGACGCGCTCGGCGCTCGGGGGCCCTACGCCGGCGTGTGGTTCAAGGACGCGGACTCCGCCATCACGGCTGACCTCGACGCGGCCGGCAGGATGTTCGACTCCGGCACCGTCAGGCACGCCTACCCCTTCAACTGGCGTGACGGGAAGCCGCTCATGAACGTCGCCAAGCGGAGCTGGTACGTCCGCACCACGGCCGTGAAGGAGCTGCTGCTCGCCAATAACGACCGCATCGGCTGGCACCCCGACCACGTCCGCACCGGCCGCTTCGGCAAGTGGCTCGAGAACAACATCGACTGGGCGCTGAGCAGGGAGCGCTACTGGGGCGCCCCCATGCCCGTCTGGGAGACGGAGGACGGCGGCAAGAAGGTCTGCGTCGGCTCCGTCGCCGAGCTCGAGCGGCTCACGGGCAGGGACCTGAAGGACCTCGACCTGCACCGGCCCTACGTCGACGAGATAACGTTCGAGCTGGACGGCGAGACCTACCGACGCGTACCGTACACGGTGGACGTGTGGTTCGAGTCCGGCGCCATGCCGTACGCGCAGTGGCACTACCTCGGCGACGCGTCCGGTCCCGAGGCCAAGGAGCGCCTGGCCGCCAACTTCCCTGCCGACTACATCTGCGAGGCCGTCGATCAGACGCGCGGCTGGTTCTACTCGTTGCACGCGCTCGCCACCCTGCTCACCGACCCGGGCGACGAGGCGAGCGGCCGCCGACCCGGCCCGTTGGCGCGGCTGAGCGCGCCCACGTCGGCGTTCAAGAACGTCAACGTGCTCGGTCACATCGTTGACGAGAACGGCGAGAAGATGTCGAAGTCGAAGGGCAACACGGTCGACCCGTGGTCCGTCCTCGACGTGCAGGGCGCCGACGCCCTGCGGTGGTACCTCTACTCCGCCTCCCCGCCGGAGTCGACGAAGCGCTTCAGCGCGGGGCTCGTCGACGAGACGCTGCGCGACTTCTTCCTCACCCTGTGGAACGTCTACGGCTTCTTCGTGCTCTACGCCAACCTGGAGGAGCCCGACCTGGCCTCCGCCCCGCCGCGCGCGGAGCGCCCGCTCGTCGACCGCTGGCTCGTCTCGCGCCTGAACGCCGTCGTGGCCGGCGTCACGGCGGCGCTCGAGGGGTTCGACCCGACCACGGCGAGCCGCCTCGTGCGCGACTTCGTCGTCGACGAGGTGAGCAATTGGTACGTGCGTCGCAACCGCCGGCGCTTCTGGCGCTCCGGCCAGGTCCAGGGCGAGAGCGGCAAGCGCATGCTCGACCCCGACAGCCTATCTGCCTACGCCACGCTCCACGAGGCGCTCGTCGCCGTGACCAAGCTCATGGCGCCCATGGCGCCCTTCACGAGCGAGGCGCTCTACCAGAACCTCGTGCTCCGCCACGACCCCTCGGCGCCGGACAGCGTGCACCTGACGGATTGGCCGCAGGCCGAGGCGGCAGCGATCGACGAGGACCTCATGCGCGACATGCGCGCGCTGATGCGCCTCGTGGAGCTCGGCCGCGCGGCGCGCGCGGCGTCGGGCGTGAAGCTGCGCCAGCCGCTGCCGGAGGTGCTCGTGCGCGTGCGCAGCGAGGAGGAGCTCGAGGGAGTGAGAAGCCTGAGCGACCAGCTCCTCGACGAGCTCAACGTCAAGGCCGTGCGCTTCCTCGCCGTCACCGACGACTTCGTCGACTACGCGCTCAAGCCGAACCTCCCAAGGCTCGGCAAGCGCGTCGGCAAGCTCATCCCGCAACTCCGGGCCGCCCTCGAGGGCATGGACGGCAGGGCCGTCGCTGCCAACGTCCGCGCCGGTCTGCCCACGACCGTAGCGCTGGCCGACACGACGCTCGAGCTCGAGCCCGAGGACCTGTTGCTCGACGCCAGGAGCCCGGAAGGGTACGCGGCGCAAGAGGAGCGCGGCTATCTCGTGGCCCTCGACACGCGCGTCAGCGACGTGCTGCGCCGCGAGGGGCTCGTGCGCGACGTCGTCCGCCTCGTGCAGAACGGCCGCAAGGCCGCGGGGCTCGACGTCTCCGATCGGATCGCGCTCAGCATCCGCGCCGAGGGCGAGCTGGCCGAGGCCGTGCGCGAGCACGGGGCGACCCTTGCCCGCGAGGTCCTGGCCGTGAGCCTCGACGACGCCCCGGCGCCCGGGTCCTTCCAGGAGAGCCACGAGGTGGAGGGGGCTTCGCTCACCTTCGCCATCAGGAAGGCCTGAGCGCCTAGGGCAGGGGCTCGCTAGGCGACGTGAGCAGCGCGGGCACCGGGGGCGCCCAGGGCAGGGGGACCTGTGCGCCGCACCGTGAAGGGCGGCTGGGACGAAACGCCATCCTGCGCTCACCTCGCGGCGCGCTACAATTGCTTGGCTAGAGAGGGCGCCGCCGACGCGGCGGGCCTCGAAGACGACAACTCACCCGCCACCGGGAGGCGAACCAGTCATGAAGATAGGTATCAACGGCTTCGGCCGCATCGGCCGCCAGATCTTCCGCATCGCACATCAGCGGGGGCTAGACGTCGCGCTCGTCAACGACCTGACCGATACGACGACCCTGGCGCACCTCCTCAAGTACGACTCCAACTACGGCCGCTTCCCCGGCGAGGTCGGCCACGACGATAAGAACATCATCGTGGACGGCAGCAGGGTCGCCGTCACCGCGCACAAGGACCCCACCGCCATCCCGTGGGGCGAGTACGGCGTCGACCTCGTCATCGAGTCGACCGGCATCTTCACGAAACGCGCGCAAGCCGCCGCCCACCTCGCCGGCGGCGCCAAGAAGGTGCTCATCAGCGCCCCTAGCCCCGACCCGGACTTCGACATCATGTTGGGCGTCAACCAGGGCGAGTACGACCCGAA
Source organism: Trueperaceae bacterium (assembly GCA_023954415.1). Taxonomy (NCBI): domain Bacteria; kingdom Thermotogati; phylum Deinococcota; class Deinococci; order Trueperales; family Trueperaceae; species Trueperaceae bacterium. The sequence goes on along the minus strand of JAMLIB010000001.1, from coordinate 496,620 downwards.
GAAGCACGACATCGTCTCCAACGCGTCCTGCACCACCAACTCGCTCGCGCCCGTGATGAAGGTGCTCGACGACACGTTCGGCATCGAGCAGGCGCTCATGACGACCATCCACTCCTACACGAACGACCAGCGCATCCTCGACGCCCCGCACAAGGACCTCCGCCGGGCCAGGAACGCCGCCACGAACATCATCCCGACCTCCACCGGCGCGGCCCAGGCCGTCGGCAAGGTCCTCCCGCAGCTCGACGGCATCTTCAACGGCTCCTCGCTGCGAGTGCCGACGCAGACGGGTTCGATCTCCGACATCACGGCGCTGCTGAAGCGCGAGGTCTCCGCCGGCGAGATCAACGCCGCGCTCGAGGCCGCGGCCAACGGCCCCCTCAAGGGCATCGTCAAGTACACGACCGATCCGATCGTGCTGGCCGACATCGTGGGCGACCCGCACTCCGGCATCGTCGACAGCCTGCTCACCAAGGTCCAGGGGCGCCTCGCCAAGGTGTTCGTCTGGTACGACAACGAGTGGGGCTACTCCAACCGCATGGTGGACGTCATCACCATCATGGGCAAGACCCTCTAGAGGAGCAGACCGGAGCATGTACCGCCGGGTCGACGACCTGAACGTGACAGGCGAACGCGTCCTGGTACGCGTGGACTTCAACGTGCCCATCAAGGACGGCGAGGTCAAGGACGACACGCGCATCCGCGCCGCGCTCCCGACGCTGCGAGCGTTGTTGGAGCGCGGCGCAACGCTCGTCCTGACCTCGCACCTCGGCCGGCCCAAGGGCGGGCCGGACGACAAGTACCGGCTCGGCCCCGTCGCCAAGCGGCTGGGCGAGCTGCTTGGCCGTGAGGTCCGCTACGCCCCGACGCCGGGGCCGGCGAGCACCGAGCAGCAGGAGTTCGTGGCGGCCGCGCCGCCGGGCAGCGTGACGCTCGTCGAGAACAGCCGCTTCGACCCGCGCGAGGAGGCGAACGACCCGGCCCTGGCGCGCGTCCTGGCCAGCTACGCCAGCGTGTACGTCGACGACGCCTTCGGCGCCGCCCACCGGGCCCACGCGACCACCGAGGGCGTGGCGCGGCTCCTGCCGAACGCCGCCGGCTACCTCATGGACGCCGAGCTCGCGGCGCTCGCCAAGCTTGTCGAGCGTCCGGCCCGCCCCTTCGTCGTCGTCCTGGGTGGCGCCAAGGTCAGCGACAAGCTCGGGGTCATCACCCGGCTGCTCGGCCTGGCCGACACGATCGCCGTCGGGGGCGCCATGGCGTACACCTTCGTGGCGGCGCGGGGCGGCAGCGTCGGCAAGTCGCTCGTCGAGCCCGAGCTGTACCACACGGCGCGGCGGATCCTCGACGACGCGCGCGAACGCGGCGTGCGCGTGCTGCTGCCGCTAGACTCCCTGTGCGCGCGCGCCATCGGGGACGGGGCGGGCGCGAGCGTGCACCCGTCGGACGCCATCCCCGACGACCTCATGGGCCTCGACATCGGCCCCGCGGCGCGCCAGGAGTTCGTCGCCGCCCTCCAGGGGGCCGGCACGGTCTTCTGGAACGGGCCGCTCGGCGTCTTCGAGACGCCCCCGTTCGACGGCGGCACCATGGCGGTCGGCGCGGCGCTGGCCGCCCTCCCCGCCTACACGGTCGTGGGCGGCGGCGACTCCATCGCGGCGCTCAACGCGGCCGGCCTGCAGGGCCGCGTCTCGCACGTGTCGACGGGCGGCGGAGCCTCGCTCGAGTACCTAGAGGGCAGGGTCCTGCCTGGCGTGGCCGCGCTCGACCCCGCCGCGCCGTGAGCTTCCGCCCCTTCCTGCACCTCGACAAGGGGCTCTTCGGCCGACCGACCAGCCCCGTGCGAGCCGACCTCGCCAACGTGGCGGGCGACTACACGTACCTCACGCGCGGTTACTACGCCAGCCTCGACGCCCAGATGGAAGGCGCGCTCGCCATCCCGAGCACGACGGACGCGCTGGACGCCTACGTGGTGGCCATCGCCATGGAGAAGGCCAAGCAGGCCGGCATCCCCGTGCCGGAGTACGAGATCGTGACGGACCGCTTCCCCGAGCCGCCCATGATGGCGTACCCCATCAACCCGTTCTCGCTGTCCGGCGAGCTCCTGCTCGACGCCCAGGCCCTCGAGTCGCGGCGCAAGGGGCTGACGTACACGGGCAAGTACGCAGTGCTCGCCCAGCGCCTGCCTCACGACCACCGCGTCGACGTGGTGCGCCTCGTCCTCGGGCGCACGGTGACGGCCGAGTACCGGGAGTTCGGCGAGCGGCTGTTCGAGGTGTTCCGGCTGCCCCTCATGCGCGTCAGGGTCATCGTCACCCTGAAGGCGTACCAGCTCTCGGCCATCGAGCCGCTGCCGTTCAAGGACCTCGACGAAGGGGAGCGAGCGGTCCTGGAAAGCCTGGGCACATGGCGCGCCTAGCCATCTTCACGGAGCGTTACACCATCCGCTCGTCCGTCGAGCTCACGGCGCTGACGAACTTCCGCCTCGCGGCGTTCGAGCTGGGCCACGACCTCGACTTCCTCTTCAAGAACGAGCTCAAGTACTTGAGGAACTACGACGGCATCTTCATCCGCGCCCTCACAGACCCGCTGAACACGACGTACGTGGTGGCGCGCCAGGCCGAGATCCTCGGCAAACGCGTCCTCGACCACTCGTCGGCCATCCTCATCTGCTGCGACAAGGTCAACATGTACGCGAGGCTCGCGGCGCGCGGCGTTCCCATCCCGGAGACGCGCTTCCTCGTCGAGAGCGACCTCAACGCCATGTCGGCCTCGCGGCTCTTCGAGGAGCTCGGCACGCCGCTCGTGCTCAAGGCGCCGAACTCGAGCTTCAGCGCCTACGTGGACAAGGTGGCGACGCCCGACGCCTTCGTCAAGGTCGGCAAGCGCTTCTTGCGCCGCGCCGACCGCGTCGTCGTGCAGCAGTACATGCCCAGCGAGTTCGACTGGCGCGTGATCACGCTGAACGGCAAGGTGCTGGCCGTCGTCAAGTACGCGTTCGCCCCGGCGCAGTGGCGCCTCATGGACCGCACGGAAGGCGGGGAGTGGGCGAAGACGCAGGCCGTCCACCGCGACGCCGCCAACCCGAAGCTCACGGCCACCGCCCTGGCCGCGGCCAACGCCATCGGCACGAGCCTCTACGGCATCGACATCAAGGAGATCGACGGCGAGTTCTTCGTCATCGAGGTGAACGACAACCCGACGATCGCCGCAGGCGACGAGGACCAGCAGAACCCCGAGATCTACGCCGAGATCATCAGCTACCTGGCAGGAGACGCCTGACGTTCCCCCAGCGCTCCACGACGACCATGGCACGGTGGCGGCCCCTCCCCCACCTGGTGACCTTGTCGAAGAGCTCGCGCTTGATGGGTAGGTGAACGCTGTCCGCCCTGCCGCTGCCTTCCGGCACGATAGGGTCGTGCAGGTAGATGTGGTCGTCGTCGAAGCCCGTCACGACGACCCAGTGCGGGACGCGCGCCTCGTACAGGCGATAGCCGGACACCAGCACGATGGGCACGGCCCCGCGCGCGACGATGTCGGCCACTTCCTGGTGACCGAAGTCGCGCAGCTCGATCTTGCCCCCGAAGCCGCGCAACTCGCGCTCGAAGGTCGTGTGGGCGATGCGCACCACCTCGCGCTTCTCGCCCCGCACGCTCGCCTCGAACGGCGTGCCCGGGTCGGACGTGACGACGCTCGCCTGGAAGCCCCGCCGCAGCGCGGCGACGGCGATCCCGTGCGCGCTGCAACCGCCGTGCCCCGAGAGCATGAAGACGGTGGTGGCCTCCCGCCACAGCGTGAGCTCCAGCCACCGCTCCAGGGGCACGGGGTAGCCGTGGTAGCGCATGACCATCATGAGCGACGACGGCCCGCAGGTGAAGTCGAGCGTCTGCGGGTAGTAAGGGACGCCGAGCACGGTCGCGCCGCCCCTGGCGAAGCGCTTCCGCATGCGCAACGCCGTCGAGTGATCCTCGTAATAGTCGGCGGTGCGGCCGCTCACGGAGTAGCCGCAGGCGCCGTAGAGCGCGATGGCGGCCTCGTTGTCCTCGCGCACCTCCAGGCGCATGACGATGGCGCCCCGCTCACGCGCGCCCTCCTCGGCGGCGGCCAGGAGCCGGCGGGCGGCGCCTCGGCCGCGATGCTCGGGGTTGACCACCATCGAGTAGAGCCGCGCGGACTCGAAGCCCCGCCGGAACAGCACGACGGCGTCGCCGACGACCTCGCCGCCGACCTCGGCCACCCACACCTCGGCGCTGTCGCGCCCGAGCAGCCGGGCGAGCGACGCCCTGGACATGCGGTCGCCAGGGAAGTAAGCCTCCAGCTCGTTGATGGCCTCGAGGTCGCCCCGCTCCGCGCGCCTGACGACGAGGCCGGCGACCGGTACCCCGGCGGACGGAGCCGGCGTGCTCGGCGCCCCGGTGGCCGGTTCACCAGACACGTCGCGCCGACGACCGGACCCGGAGCGCTGGCCCGGCACTAGCCCTCTAGCCCCTTCACCGCCTCGCGCAACGCGGGAGCGATGGCCCCGACGTCGCCGACGATGCCGTAGTCGGCGACCTTGAAGATGGGGGCGTCGGGGTCCTTGTTGACGGCCACGACCACCTTGGAGCGGCTCATGCCGGACAGGTGCTGCACGGCCCCCGAGATGCCGAGGGCGATGTAGAGATCGGGGGCGACGCTCTTGCCCGTCTGGCCGACCTGCTCGTCGTAGGGTCGCCAGCCCGCATCGACGACCGCCCGCGTCGCGGCCACGCCCGCGTGAAGGAGCGCCGCGAGCGGCTCGACCTCCCGCGTGAACGCCTCGGCGCTGCCGAGGCCGCGCCCGCCGGCGACGACGACCTTGGCCTCGTCGAGGGCCACCCGACCGCCGACCGAGGCGGTGCGCTCTCCGACCGTGACGCGCCCGTCCGTCGGAAGCGGCTGCGGGGTGAACTCCGTCACGGCGCCTGGACCGGCCGGCTCGGCCGGCTTGAAGACGTTCGGCTTGACGCTCACGACCGTCGTGCCGGCGCCGCCGCTCGTGCGGACGGTCTCCGTGACGCGGGCGAGGTAGCTGTAGCGCCTGGCCTCCAGGCCGCCGCCGACCGCCGCGATGGCGATGACGTCCTCGAGGAGGGCGGCGCCGAGGCGGACCGCGACCCGGGGGGCGACGCTCTGGCCGAGGCGGTTGGCGCTGAAGAGCAGCGTGTCCGCCCCGAGCTCGCGCGCGAGCTGGCTCACGGCCGTCGTGACCGCCTCGGCCGTGAGGCGCTCTGCCGCCACGTGGCGGACCGTGGGAACGTACGCGCCCAGGGCGTCGGCGGCCGCGCGCTGCCCGATGACGGCGGCGGCGACCCCTTCGGGTGAGAGTCGGCGAGCGACGGAGACGAGCTCGAGGGCGCTCTTCTGGAGGCGGCCGTCGAGAGAGGTAGTGATGACGAGTACCATGGCAGCCTTCCTTAGATGACCTTGGCCTCGTCGCGCAGGAGGCGGACGAGTTCCTTGGCGGCGGTGGTGGCGTCGCCCGCGACGATGACGCCGCGGCGGCCCTGCGTCTGGATCTCCTGGGAGACGAGCTCGGTGAGGGCCGCGCCCGGGGCGAACTCGGCGAGGTCGCGCTTGGCGAGCTCCTTGCGCTTGGCCTTCATGATGTTGGGGAGCGTCGGGTAGCGGGGCTCGTTCAGGCCCTGCTGGGTAGTGATGACGGCCGGGAGCGGCAGGGTGAGCTCCTCCTGACCGCCGTCCGTGTCGTGCCTGACGTTGGCGACGCCGCCTGCGAGGCTTAGGGCCGTCGTCCAGTCGGAGTGCGGCCATCCGAGGACCTCGGCGAGCGCCGGGCCGAGCGCGGCGCTGTCCCAGTCGGCTTGCTTGCCACCGACGAAGACGAGCTCCGCCCCCTCGGCCTCGACGACCTTGGCCAGGACCCTGGCCTGCGTCAACGGGTCGAGCCACGCGTCGGTCTCGATATGGACGGCGCGGTCGGCGCCTAGCGCGAGGGCCGTCCGGAGAGCGTCCTCGGAGCGGCTCGGGCCGAGGGCCACGGCCACGATCTCGAGCTCGTGGCCCCCTTCGCGCAGGCGGATCGCTTCCTCGACGCCGTACTCGTCCATCCCGTCTATCACGAAGGTGACCCCGGCGAGGTCGACGCTTCCGCCCGCCGCGCGGACGCGCGCCTCGGCGTCGGGCACCTGCTTGATGATCGTCACTGCCTTCACTTACCTACCTCCATGGGCGCCGGGAACGGCGCCGGCTCGGCGTATTGCGACCGCGGCGGACCGCCGGTCGAGGACCGGGCCACCTCGCGCGTGCTGGACTCATTCTAGGACGTGGCGCGCGATGACCAACCTCTGGATCTCGTTCGTGCCCTCGTAGATCTGGTTGAGCTTGACGTCGCGCATGAGCTTCTCGACGGGGTACTCGTTCATGTAGCCGTAGCCGCCGAAGATGTTGATGGCCTCCTGCGTGGCCTCGAAGGCGCTGTCGGAGGCGTACGCCTTCGCGATGGCGGCGGCTTCGGCGTGCGGTCGGCCCGTGTCGGCGAGCCAGGCGGCATGGTAGGTCTGCCAGCGCGCCGTCTCCAGGGCGATCTTCATGTTGGCAAGCTTGAACTGGATGGCCTGGAAGCGGGCGATGGGTCCGCCGAACGCCTGACGCTCGCGGGCGTACCGCGCCGACTCGTCGAGCGCCCTGCGCATGACGCCGACGGAGCCGGCCGCCACCGGCACCCGCGTGCGATCGAGGGTCCGCATGGCGATCTTGAACCCCTCGCCCCGCTGGCCGAGCATGTTGGAAGCCGGCACGCGCACTGCGTCGAAGACGAGCTCGTACGTCGGGCTGGCGCGCTGGCCGAGCTTGCCGTGAAGCTGGTTGGCGCTGAAGCCGGGGCGGTCGGTCTCCACGACGACCGCGACCGTCCCCCTATGCTTCAGGCTCGGGTCGAAGGTGGCGAAGACCACGTTGAAGTCGGCGATGCCGCCGTTGGAGATCCACGTCTTCGTGCCGGTTATCACGATCTCGTCGCCGTCGAACTCGGCCTTGGTGGCGAGGCCGGCCGCGTCGGAGCCGTTGTTCGGCTCGGACAGGGCGAAGGCCGCCAGGCGGGGTCCGCGCGTGAGGGGCGCCAGGAACCGCTCGTGCTGCTCGTGGGTCCCGGCGATGAGGAGCGGCGTGATGCCCAGCTCCGAGGCCATCAGGACCGTGTAGATGCCCATGCAGCCGTAGCCGAACTCCTCGCCGATGATCGCCTCGTCGAGCAGCTCGAGGCCGGCGCCGCCGACCGCGCCCGGGACCCCGACGTTGAGGAGCCCGACCGCGAAGGCCGCCTCCACGACGTCCTGGGGGTACGTGGCGTCGCGGTCGTGCTGCGCCGCCACCGGGATGACGCGCTCGCGCACGAAGTCGCGGGCCAGCTTCTGGAACTGCTTCTGCTCTTGCGTGAGTTCGAAACCGATCATGGCTCGCTCCTTGCTACGGCCTTGGGCCGGGACGGCCCCAGGCGCCCGTCGTGGACTGACCTGCCCGCTTCGGGGAGGCGGCCCGGCTCGCCGCCACCGCCTTCCTCAGCGGCCCAGCTCGCGGTAGATCTGGCGGTGGATGACCATCCGCTGGATCTCGCTCGTGCCCTCGTAGATCTCAGTGACGCGGGCGTCACGGAAGTAACGCTCGACAGGGTACGCCTTCGTGTAGCCGTAAGCGCCGAACACCTGCACGGCGCCGTGCGTGACGGCGACGGCCGTCTCGGACGCCTGCAACTTGGCCATGGCCGCCTCGCCCGTCGTGCGGTACCCGCGGTCCTTCAGCCACGCCGCCCGCTGCGTCATGAGCCGCGCGGACTCGATCGCCACCGCCATGTCGGCCAGCCTGAAGCCGATGGCCTGGTGCTCGTGGATCGGCTGGCCGAACGCCGTGCGCTGCGCGGCGTAGTCGCGGGCCGCCTCGTAAGCCGCCCGCGCGATCCCGACGGCGAGGGCCGCGATGCCGATCCGCCCGCCGTCGAGTCCGGCCATGGCGATCAGGAACCCCTGCCCGACCTGGCCGAGGACGTTCTCCTCGGGTACGAAGCAGTCGTCGAAGGTGACGGTGGTGGTGATGGCGGCGTGCTGACCGAGCTTCTCCTCCGGCTTGCCGAACGCGAGGCCGGCGGCCCCCTTCTCCACGAGGAAGCACGTCACGCCCCGCGCCCCGGCTGCCCGGTCCGTCTTGGCCATGACGAGGTAGAACTGCGCCTCGCCACCCGACGTGATCCAGGCCTTCGTACCGTTCAGGACGTAGCCGCCTTCCACGCGCGTGGCCCGCGTCTCCATGGCGACGGCGTCGGAGCCGCTGCCGGGCTCGGAGAGGCAGAACGCCCCTATCCACTCGCCGCTTGCCAAGCGCGGGAGGTAGCGGCGGCGCTGCTCCTCCGTGCCGTGCTTGTACAGGAGCGACTGCGGCAGCCCGTTCGTAACGCTCATGATGGTGGCGTGCGCCGCGTCGACGGCCGCTATCTCCTCGAGCAGCACCGTGTACGCCAGCGTGTCGAGGCCGGCGCCGCCGTACTCGGGGGGCGTGAGCATGCCGAGCAGGCCGAGGTCGCCCATTTTGCGCAGCGTCTCCCACGGGAAGCGCGGCGCCTTGTCGAGGTCGGCCGCCACGGCACCTATCTCGTTGCGCGCGAACTCGCGCACTGCCTGTTGCATGCTGATGATCTCGTCCGGCAACGCGAAGTCCACGCGGGTTCTCTCCTAGGGTGGCGGGTCGGGACCGGCATGCGGCAAGGTACCCACCCTGGATGCGCGCGCCGCGGCCGGGAAGCGCCGGCGCGGCGAGAACGCGCATCGTCCACGGCGAGTATAGCGGAGGGTGCGGCGCGCCCTGGGAGGCCACCGCGGCCTTCGACGGTCGCGCGGCGTCGACCGGGACGGCGCCGCGCCCTCGCTCACGACCGCCCGATTGGCGCTCGCCGGTCGGCGTCGCTCCCGAGGACGCCGCGTCGCTCGGGCGCCGCTAGACTGGGCGCATGAGGACCAAGGACCTGCTCATGCGCGTCCCGGAGGCCGTGCGGGCGTCGGAAGTCACGCGCTCGGCCACTCAGGCCGGGCGCACAGTCGTGCAGTACGCCGTCTCGGAGCCCGTGTACCACGTGCTCGAGGGTGGCGCGGTGGTGGCCCACGAGGGCACGGCGGCCGACCCGGACGTGACCATCAAGGTGAGCGACGACGACCTGGTCCGGCTGCTGGCGGGCCAGCTCAGCGCGACGACCGCCCTGTTCACGGGCCGCCTCAAGGTGCGAGGCGACATCGGGCTCGCGCAGCGCCTGCTTGGCATGGTCGACAGGGAGAAGCTGGCGGCCGTCGCGACCGAGCTTCGCGACGCCTGAGCCGTTGGCCGTTGCGGCGTCGACTACCCATTGACGTGCCGTCGCTGCTGGTAGCGGATCATCCTGCTCGTAGCGGACCACCGCTACTAGTAGCGGACGACCTCATGACCCAAGTACCTGCCGTCCGCGTACCGGAACTTCGCCGAGAAGGTGCCGGGTTCGTCCAACCACGGCAGGAAGTGCCTGTCGCCCTCCCACAGGTCGAGCGCGGTGAGCTCGGCCGTCTCGACCCAGAAGAGCTCGCCCTCGCTCGAGGCGCGCGGCTCGCCCGTGAAGCGCGTGACGACGAAGACGAACACGTAGACGTCCGTCTCGCCGTCGAAGCCCGGGAAGGTGAGCAGACCCTTGTAACGCGCCTCCTCCACCCTGAGCGAGGACTCCTCGAAGACTTCCCTGCGCATGCACTCCTCGGGCGTCTCGCCCGGCTCGAGCTTGCCGCCGAGGCCGTTCCACCTGCCATGTTCGCCCGCGTACCCCGGTCCCCTGCGCAGCATCAGCGTCCTGGTGCCCTGGCGCACGTAAGCCAAGGTCGTGAGCCGCGACGTCATGAGCCGCGCCCCCGCCCGAGGCGCTCCAACTCGGCCAGGAGTTCGCCGCGCGCCTCGCGCGCCTCCTCGAGCGCGGCGCCGCGCTCGCGCCGCACGCGCACGAGGCCGGCGGTCGTCCCGCCGCGGTTCCACAACCAGCGCGCGACGTAGCGCGCTGCGGCCAGCTCGGCGGCCGCGTCCACCCCGCTCGTCGGGGACGAGAGCGTCACGCGCTCACGCGCGCCGGCTTCCGACTCGAGGACGATCAGCGCCTGCAGCCGTCCGGAGCTGGGCCGAAGGAACACCTGCTCTAGGCGATCGGCGCGCACGCTCGTCTAGGCGTCTAGTCGTCCGCGGCGGCGCCGTCCGCGGCGTCCAGACCGAAAGCCGCGTGCACGGTCTCGAGGACCGCCTGGGCGCGCTCCGCCGGGATGAGCACGCTGATGCGCACCTCGCTCGTAGTGATCATGTCGATGTTGGCGTTCGCCGCCGCGACGGCGTCGAACATGCGAGCGGCGACACCTGGCGTGGAGCCGATGGCGATGCCGACGATGGAGACCTTCGCGACCTCGGTGTCGACCTCGGCGTGCGCGCCCATCTCGGCGAGCACGGGCTCGAGCGCGGCGAGGGCGTCAGGGACGACGTCCTTACCGACGATGAAGGCCATCTGCTGGCGGCTGTCCGACGCCCCACGCACGCCCTGGATGATCATGTCGACGCTGACGTCGGCGCGTCCGAGCGCCCCGAAGATGAGCCCCGCCACGCCCGGCCGGTCCGGCACCTCGTGGAGGTCGACGCGGGCATGGTTGAGATCGAGGGCGACCCCCGTTACCGGCTTGTCGGCGATCATGCTCATGTTCCCCTCCTGTGGGTGCGCCACGCGCGTGACGATCGTGCCGGCCGCGTTGCCGAACGACGAGCGCACGTGGACGCGCACGCCGTAGCGCCGCGCGTACCAGACGCTGCGCGGGTGCAGGACCTTGGCGCCCTGGCTCGCGAGCTCGATCATCTCGTCGTAGTCGACGACGGCCAGCTTGGTGGCGCTGGAGACGCGGTGCGGGTCGGTGGTGTACACGCCGTCCGTGTCCGTGAAGATCTCGCACTCGGGCGCGCGGAGCGCGGCGGCGAGCGCCACGGCCGTCGTGTCCGAGCCCCCGCGCCCGAGCGTGGTGATATGCCCGCCGGCGTCGGCCCCTTGGAAGCCGGCTACGACCACGACGTCGACCTCCGCGAGGGCGGCGAGCACCGGACGCGGGTCGACCTCCAGGATGCGCGCCGACCCGTGTCGTGAGTCGGTCAGGAAACCGGCTTGTGCGCCGGTGAACGAGCGGGCCTCGATGCCGCGCTCGTGGAGCGCCATGGCGACCAGGGCGATGGACTGCTGCTCGCCCGTTGACAGCAGCACGTCGAGCTCGCGCCGCGACGGCCGGCTCGTGACCTCGCGCGCCAGCCCGATGAGCTGGTCGGTGGTCCTGCCCATGGCCGAGACCGTCACGACGACCTTCTCGCCGACAAGGACGGCCCGTTCGATGCGGGCGGCCACCTTGCCGATGCGGTCGAAGTCACCTACGCTCGTGCCGCCGTACTTCTGCACCCTGATGGGCCACGGCGAGGCCGCCTGCGGCTCGTGGTTCGAGCGCGCGGCCTCGGATGGGTGTGCTGGAGCGACTTCCATATGGCCGAGCAGCTTACCGCGCCGCGTGCTTCCCGTGCCAGGTGAGCCGGCCTGCCATAATCGAGGCATGGAAAGCGACGCCAAGGTGACTCGCATCGCGGTTGTCGGCGCCGGCCCGGCCGGCTTCTACGCAACGGAAGCTCTGCTGAAGGGGCTGGGAGACGGCGCTTCCGTCGACCTGATCGAGCGCCTGCCCACGCCCTACGGCCTCGTGCGCTTCGGCGTGGCTCCCGACCATCAGAAGATCAAGTCCGTCACGCGCCTCTACGATCGCACCCTGGCCGACCCGCGCGTGCGCTACCTCGGCAACGTGGAGCTGGGCAGGGACCTGAGCCTGGACGACCTGCGGCGTCACTACCACGCGGTCGTCCTCACGGTCGGGTCGCCGACGGACAGGCGCCTCGGGATCCCGGGCGAGGACCTGCCCGGCAGCATGTCGGCCACCGAGTTCGTCGCCTGGTACAACTCGCACCCGGACTTCCAGGGCCTCGAGGTGCCTCTCGACGCCAAGACGGCCGTGGTGATCGGCGTCGGCAACGTCGCCATCGACGTCACGCGCGTCCTCGCCAAGACGGTGACGGAGCTTGGCGAGACCGACATCGCCGACCACGCGCTCGAGCGGCTGCGGGGCTCGACGGTCGAGGACATCGTGATCGTCGGCCGCCGCGGCCCCGCCGAGGCGAAGTTCACCACCAAGGAGCTCCGCGAGCTTGGCGAGCTCGCCAACGCCGACATCTTCGTCCGCGAGGACGAGCTCGACGTCGGCGAGGCCAGTCTGGCCGCCATCGCGGGCGACGTGAACGCCACGAAGAACCTCGAGGTGCTGCGCGGCTTCGCCAAGCAGCGGCCGGAAGGCAAGCCGCGCCGGGTGCACATCCGCTTCCTCCTCTCGCCGCTCGAGCTCCGCGGCGAAGGACGCGTGCGCAGTGTCGTGTTCGGCAAGAACCGCTTGGACGAGCGGCCCGGTGGCGGGCTCGCCGCGGTGGCGACGGGCGAGACGGAGGAGTTGAGCGCCGAGCTCGTCTTCCGGTCAGTGGGCTACCAGGGCACGCCGCTGGCCGGCGTGCCGTTCGACGAACGTTCCGGCGTGATCCCGAACGACGCCGGCAGGGTGCTCGAGGCGCGCGGTGGCGCGCCCGTCCCCGGGCTCTACGTGGCCGGCTGGATCAAGCGCGGACCGAGCGGCGTGATCGGCACCAACAAGGCGTGCGCCATGGAGACGGTGGCTAGCCTCCTGTCCGACGAGTTGCCCGCCCCCGTCGACCCGCGTCCGGAAGCCGTCGACGAGATGCTGGCGACACGCGGCGCGCGGCCGTTCACGGCAGCCGACTGGGCGCGGCTCGACGCCGTGGAGACGGCCGCGGGCGCGGGCGCAGGGAGGCCGCGCGTGAAGCTGGTCGCCGTCGACGAGATGCTCGCCGCGGTGCGCTAGCGCCGTCGGGCCGGCGCCCCACCGCCCTAACCAAAGGACGCCGCGCCGGGCCCGGACGAGTCGCTCCACGACGCAACCGGCGTGGGCCGACCGCCGGCGCGCTCCACGGCGGCCTCCCGGCGAGCTCGCACGAAGTGTTACGATGCCGCCGAACTAAGCGCAAAGAAGCGCACAAAGCGAGGTCAATGAACGTGTCGGATACTCATCCCGCAAGTTCGTCACCGGGGTCGGTCCGGCCGGCCGGCCGGCCAGGCGACGTCCGTGCGAGCGTGCCGCTGCTGAGCATCCAAGGGCTGACGAAGGATTTCGGGGGCCTGCGCGCCGTCAACGCCTGCTCGTTCGATGTCGCGCCTGGCAGCATCACGGGCCTCATCGGCCCGAACGGCGCGGGCAAGACGACCCTCTTCAGCCTGGTGTCCGGCTTCCACCAGCCCGACTCCGGCCGCGTCTACCTGGACGGCGAGGACGTGACCGGGCTGCCGTCCCACCTCCTCTTCCGCAAGGGCCTCTGCCGCACGTTCCAGATCCCGCGCGAGCACAAGAGCATGACGGTCACCGAGAACCTGATGCTCGTGCCCAAGGGCCAGATCGGCGAGCGGTTCTGGAACCCCGTCGTACGGCCGGGGGCCGTGAGGGCCCAGGAGCGGCGCCTGCGCGAGAAGGCCCGCGAGGTCCTCGAGTACGTGAACCTCGCCCACATGGCCGAGCAGCCGGCCGGGGCCATGTCCGGCGGCCAGAAGAAGCTGCTCGAGCTCGCGCGCACGCTGATGGCCGACCCCAAGGTCGTCCTCCTCGACGAGCCGGGCGCCGGCGTCAACCCCACGCTCATGGGCAAGATCCGCGAGAAGATCGAGCAGCTGAACCGCGAGCGCGGCATCACCTTCCTGCTCATCGAGCACGACATGCCCCTCGTCATGGGCCTATGCAACCCGGTGGTCGTCATGAACCAGGGCAGCAAGCTCGTCGAGGGTCCGCCGTCGCTCGTGAAGTCCGACCCGCGCGTCCTGGAAGCGTACTTGGGAGGGCAGTATGCCGCTCTTGAGGGTTGAGGGCGCCGTCGCGGGCTACGGCGAGATGCAGGTGCTCAGGGGCGTCGACCTAACCGTCGAAGAGGGCGAGATCGTCTCGATCGTCGGGCCTAACGGCGCCGGCAAGTCGACCGTGATGAAGCTCATCTTCGGACTGTTGAAGCCGTGGGAGGGGTCGGTGACCTTCGCCGGACGCGACGTGTCCGGCATGGCGCCGGAGCGGCTCGTGCGGCTCGGGCTCTCCTACGTCCCGCAGGTGGACAACGTCTTCCCCAACCTGACCGTCGAGGAGAACCTCGACATGGGCGGCTACATCCGCTCCGGCTCCTTGGCGGAGCAGAAGGAGCGCGTCTACGAGCTGTTCCCGCGCCTCGCCGAGCGCCGCAAGCAGCGCGCAGGCAAGATGTCTGGCGGCGAGCGCCAGATGGTGGCGATGGGGCGCGCGTTGATGCTCGACCCGCGGCTCCTGATGCTCGACGAGCCGTCCGCCGGCCTCGCGCCGCTCCTCGTCGACATGATCTTCGACAAGATCGTCGAGGTGAACGGTACGGGCGTCGCGGTGCTCATGGTGGAGCAGAACGCCAAGAAGTCGCTGGCGCTCGCGCATAGGGGCTACGTGCTCGCTACCGGGCAGAACCAGGTCGACGGCCCCGGCCGCGACCTCCTCGAGAACCCAGAGGTCGCCCGCCTCTACCTGGGAGGTTGAGGGTGCTCCAGAGAAGCTCTGCAGCGGCCGCGGGGCCGCTCGAACGGTTCCGCCGCATCGCCTCCGGCAAGACGGGCATGCTCCTCGCGCTCGCCCTCGTGCTCGTCGCCATCCTCGTGGCGGCGGCGCTCAAGGGCGTCCCGGCCACGCAGCTCCTCTCGCTCTTCGTGAGGGGGGTGCTGCTCGGCGGCACGCTGGCGCTCGGCGCCATCGGGGTGACGCTCATCTACGCGGTGCTCAAGATGGCCAACTTCGCGCACGGCGACACGATGACGCTCGGCGCCTACCTCGGCCTGGTCGCGGTGACGCTGCTGCCGAAGGGGGCGCCCATAGCGCCGTTCTCCTTCGGGTACGAGTTCATCGTCGCCCTGCTCGTGGTCATCCCTGCCGTGGGGCTCATCGCGTTCGGGCTCGACCAGCTCGCGTTCAGGCCGTTGCGGGCCCGCCGCTCGCAGTCGGTCATGTTCGCTATGGCCGCGCTCGGCCTCGCGTTCGGCATCCGGAGCCTGATCTACATCTTCTGGGGCGCCGACTTCACGTTCTTCTACACGGGGCGCGCGCGGCCGGCCGTCGAGCTCTTCGCCGGCGTACGCGTGCGGCCGGACCAGCTCTTCATCCTCGGCCTCGCCATCGCGCTCATCGCGGGCGTCTACCTGCTCCTGGAACGGACCAAGATCGGCAAGGCGATGCGCGCCACCGCCGACAACTCCGACCTCGCCCGCATCAGCGGCATAGACACGAAACGCGTCATCCTCTGGACGTGGCTCATCGGGGGCGGGCTGGCGGGTGCCGGCGGCATGCTCTACGGGCTCGACGTCCAGCTCCGGCCGGAGATGGGCTGGTGGCTCCTCCTGCCGCTGTTCGCCTCCGTGATCCTCGGCAGCCTCGGCAACGCCTACGGCGCCCTCGCCGGGGCGTTCGTGATCGGCATCGTGTGGCAGATGAGCGGTGCATTCATCAACCCGGTCTACAGCCAGGGGATCGCCTTCCTCGTGATGATCGTCGTGCTCCTGGTGCGGCCAGAGGGACTGTTCGGGGGGAGGAAGTAGCATGACGGCCCTGCACCTGGCCAAGTCCGCGCTCCTGGCCGTGCCCCTGTGGCTCCTGCTCTCGAGCCTCCTGCGCCTCAAGCCGTCCTGGCTCAAGCACCTCGCCTCGCTCGCCGTCGGTTTCGGGGTCGCCGCGCTCGTCACGCTCGTGACGCCGACCGGCATCCTCTCGTACGTCACGACCTTCATCCTGATGGCGTGCATCTACGCCGTCCTGTCCGTCGGGCTCAACGTGCAGTGGGGGTACACGGGCCTCTTCAACATCGGCATCGCGGCGTTCTACGCCATCGGCGCGTTCACCAGCGCGCTCGTCACGACCAGGATGCCGACCGGCCTCAACGCCAGCTTCACGAAGCAGCTCTTCGGCCTCGGCATGCCCTTCTGGGTCGGTGTGCTCGCGGCCGGCCTCGTCGCCGGCCTGCTCGCCTGGCTCGTCGGCAAGCCGACCCTGAGGCTGCGCGGCGACTACCTCGCCATCGCCACCATCGGGATCGCGGAGCTCGTGCGGCTCTTCTTCCAGAACGAGCGCTGGCTGGCGAACGGACCGCAGCCCCTGCGCGGGATACCGCAGCCGCTCAGCTGCCTCTCCGGCAACGGTTGCGACTGGCTGCCCGGCTTCGTCAACTCGTTCTTCGCGCCGCTCGGACCGCGCGACTACCCGTTCGTGTACGTCGCCATCGTCGCGCTCGTCCTCTACCTCGTCTACCGCGTGCTCGAGCGCGCCATCCGCTCCCCGTGGGGCCGCGTGCTGCGCGCCGTCAGGGAGGAGGAGGCCTCGGCGGCTATGAACGGCAAGGACATCGCCGCCTTCCGCATGCAGGCGTTCGTCGTCGGAGCCGTGATCATGGGGATCGGCGGGGCGCTCTACGCCCACTACATCGTGTCGATCGACTACTCCCACTTCGACCCGCTGAACGGCACGTTCCTCGTGTGGGTGATGTTGATGCTCGGGGGCAGCGGCAACAACCGGGGCGCGATCCTCGGGGCGTTCGTGGTGTACGCCATATGGTCGGGTACGAGCTTCGTCGTCGACGCCCTGCGGCCGACGCTGGCCGCCATCTCCCCCGACCTGCCGTCGCGCGGGCCGTACCTGCGCCTGCTCTTCATCTCGATCCTGTTGGTGTTCATCGTGCTCTACCGGCCCAGGGGGATCGTCCCGGAAGAGAAGGTCGTCTCGCTCGACCGCGACCTCTAGCCGACGCCCCGAGGACCATGAGTAAGGGCGGATGCCTCCTTTCGGCATCCGCCCTCGCTTTCAAGCGTTCCAGCCCGCCGCTGGTCGCGCTCTTGCTTCGCCTTACTCTGCGGGGATCTCCGAAGCGGTGAGCACGACCGCGGTCTCGATGCTGCCGCCCTTGTACTCCCACACCGCCATCGGGGTCACGACGTCGCCGAGCGCGTCGTAGTCGACTTCACCGGCGGCGCCGGAGTAGTTGACGGCCTGGCCGGCCTTGATGAGCTCGAGGGCGTGCTGGAAGTCGCCGACGCCAACGGTCTCACCGGGGGCGTTGGAGACGTCGCGGAGGCGCTCGGCGATGCTCGCGCCGCTGACCTCGACGCCGTCGGCGACGGCCTTGGCGATGGCGAGGCCGATGGTCGCCATGGCGTCGTAGCCGGTGTCGATGTACGGGAGGGGCGGAGCCTCGCCGAAGGTCTCGGCGTAGGCCGAGGAGAACTTCACCCAGCCGTCCCAGTCGGGGTCGGCGCCCGCCGACGTGCCGTAGTGGCCTTCGACGGCGTCGGCGCCGAGCGCCGTGACGATGTCGAGGGACTGCGTGCCGTCGGTGTACTGCCAGTTCGTGAAGTTGTAGAGGTCGCGCGCCTCGGCCATGTAGACCGTGGCCTGACCGGGGTACGAGACGGCGAGGACGACCTCGGGGTTGCCGGCCAGCAGCGGCTCGAGGAGGCTGCCGTAGGTGGGCTGCGGCTCGTCGGGGTGGGCGACCTTCGCCGTGATGGTCCCGCCGCGCTTCGTGAAGGCGGCCTCGAAGGCGTCGGCCAGGCCCTGCCCGTACGGGTTGTTGACGTACAGGATGGCGGCCGTGTTGTAGCTATGACCCTCGATGATCTCGCCGCGAGCGAGCATGGCGCCGACGACGCCTTGCAGCGCGTCGGAGGCGGTCGTGCGGTAGATGACGTCGCCCGTGTCCGGGAGCATGCCCAGGAGCGGCGAGGTCGAGGCGGGCGAGATCAACACGACGTTGCTCGGGATCGCTACGGACTCGGCGACGGCGACGCTGACGCCGCTCGACAGTGAGCCGACGATGGCGACGACGCCGTCGGCGTTGATGAGCTTACGGGCGCGCTCGACGCCCTGCGCGGCGGCCGTGGCGTCGTCCTCGGTGACGATCTCGACGATCGGCCCCCCGAAGACTTCCGTGGCGGCCGCGTTGAGCTGATCGGCGGCGAGTTGCACGCCGTTGGTGATGGCCGGGCCGAACTCGGCCAGCGGGCCGGTGAACGACAGGAGCACACCGACCTTAGAGACGGGCGGGGTCTGCGCGCCGGCCAAGCCGATGAGCGCAGCCACCAGTAACCAAACTAGCTTCTTATGCACGTTCTCCTCCTAGGTTCGAGAAACGCGACGATGTCTACGTGCGGCGGTCGGCTGCATCGTAAGAAACCCCACATAGGCTGTCAACGGCGGCCGAGTCACTCGGAAAGGAAAGGTTAAGGGTCCGGCGGCGGCGAGCGGGCGCCTCGCCGCACCGCTTGTGACCAAGCGTCACCAAGAAACCTCACATCGAGCACGTTTCCTATTTACAGCTTGCAGCGATGTGCTATCCTTCCGCTCGTTGGGACGCGCCCTTCGACCTCAAGGTCACTTGGCGGCGTTCGACACCCGAGCATCGTTCGACCCCAGGAGGAAGTGTGGCCAAGTCCCGCGCCGATATCAAGCAGCTCTTGAAGGAACACGACGTCAGGTTCCTCAGGCTCCAGTTCACCGACATCCACGGGCGCAACAAGAACGTCGAGGTCCCCACCTCCCAGTTCGACAAGGCGCTCGACGGCGAGATCATGTTCGACGGCTCGTCGATCGAGGGCTTCACCCGCATCGAGGAGTCCGACATGCTCCTCAGCCCCGACTACGACACCTTCCTCCTCCTCCCGCCCGCCGTGGAGGGCAACGTCCCCGGCCAGGTGGCGCGCCTGATCTGCGACATCAACGAGCCGGACGGCACGCCGTTCGACGGCGACCCGCGCGGGGTCCTGAAGCGCCAGATCGCGAGGCTTCGCTCACTCGGGTACGACGACCTGTTCGTCGGGGTGGAGCCGGAGTTCTACCTGTTCAAGCGCGGCGTCGACGGCAGCCCGACGACCATCACGAACGACAGCGCCGGCTACTTCGACCTCGCGCCCGTCGACCGCGGCGAGGACGCCCGCCGCGACATGGTCAACGCCCTCACGAACCTCGGCTTCGAGATCGAGGCCGCGCACCACGAGGTCGGGCCCGGCCAGCACGAGATCGACTTCAAGTACGCCGACGCCATCACGACGGCCGACTCCATCCAGACCTTCCGTACGGTGGTCAAGCGCATCGCCATGAACCACGGCCTGCACGCCACCTTCATGCCCAAGCCCGTCGCCGGCATCGCCGGCTCGGGCATGCACAGCCACCTGAGCATCTTCAAAGGCGGCGAGAACGCCTTCTTCGACCCCAAGGCGCCCTATCAGCTCTCCAAGACGGCCCTCCACTGGATCGGCGGCCTCCTCGAGCACGCCCCCGGCATGGTCGCCATCACGAACCCCACGATCAACAGCTACAAGCGCCTCACCCCGGGGCACGAGGCGCCGACCAACATCGCTTGGTCCGTCTCCAACCGCAGCGCCATGGTGCGTATCCCGGCGCGGCGCGGCAACGGCACGCGCGCCGAGTTGCGGATGCCGGACCCGTCGGCCAACCCGTACCTCGCCCTGGCGGCCATGATCGCGGCCGGCATCGACGGCCTGCAGCGCAAGCTCCTGCCCCCACCGCCCGTCGAGCGCAACATCTTCGAGATGAGCGTGCGCGACCGGCGCAAGCACAAGGTCAAGGACCTGCCCGGCGACCTGAACGAGGCGCTAGAGAACCTGAGGCGCGACCGCGTCGTCATAGACGCGCTCGGCGACCACGTCTACAAGCTCTTCGTCGACGCGAAGACCCTCGAGTACGACGAGTACCGCATCGCCGTCCACGCCTGGGAGCTG
The DNA here is from genome assembly GCA_023954415.1 of Trueperaceae bacterium. Classification (NCBI taxonomy): domain Bacteria; kingdom Thermotogati; phylum Deinococcota; class Deinococci; order Trueperales; family Trueperaceae; species Trueperaceae bacterium. Next base: position 476,681 of record JAMLIB010000001.1, on the reverse strand, counting down.
GACCGCTACCTCTCGGACTACTGAGTGAGCGACCGGGGCCGGACCCTCACCCAGCCCGGAGTCGGCGCCAGGCCGCTCCGGGTGGTGGGGGTCGACCCCGGCCTGGCCAACCTCGGGCTCGGCGCCGTCCAGGAAGCGGGCAAGGAAGCGGGCTTCCTCGGCGGCGCCCTCGTCTCCACCAGCCCGCGCAGCTCGCAAGGGGAGCGGCTCGTCGTCATCAGGCGCGAGCTCAGCGCGTTCCTGGACCGCTACCGACCGGACGCCATCGCGCTCGAGGGCCAGTTCCTCAAACACCAGCGCCAGACGTCGTTCCGGGTCGGGCAGGCCGTCGGGGTCGTGCTGCTCACGGCGGCGGAGCGGGACCTGCCCGTCTTCGAGTACGGTCCGGACCAGGTAAAGCTCGCCCTCGTCGGCAGCGGCCGCGCCGACAAGGACCAGGTCGCCTTCATGGTTCGCGCCCTCTTGAAGCTGACCGCCGAGAAGCGCCCCGATCACGTCACGGACGCTCTCGCGCTCGCGTTGACCCACCTGCAGTCGCGGCGCATCGGCGCGCTGGCCGCCCTCGCGGAACGGCAGCCCTGATCCGGCCCGCGGCGACCGGCCTACGGCTAGCGCGCGACGCTGACCACCGCCCGCCCGACCCGGCTCTTACCTAGCGCCGCGGGTCAGCGGCGGCGGAGCCCGCGCGTGGCGCGGCGCCGCCTGGCCGCCCGCCTCGCGCCCCCGCCCCGCGGACCGGCGAGTCGCGGGTCCAGCCCGAACGGGGAGCCGAGCCGGCGCGTCCCATCCGGCGCCGACTGCGGCACCACGATGCGCTCCACCCCTGGGTCGACCGTCTGGGCGACGCGTTCGACGCGTGCCTCGTAAGGCCGGAGCTCCAACCACATCCCCTGACGCCGCAACTCGGCGACGTCGGCACTGCGCGTGGGGGCGCCCGTGGCGAGGTCCGTGAACGTCGCGCGCGGCGGCCCGCCCTCTCGGAGCCCGAGGGCCTCGCTCAAGGTGTCCGAGCGCAACCCACCTCCGCGCAGGGTGTCGACGTACGGCGCGCTCACGCGCACCCTGCCCGCCACGGCGCGCGGCGAGTTGTTGTAAGCGACCAGGACGGTGCCGTGAGCGCCGCCCGGGCGCCGGTCGCCGCCGACACGCCGGTTCACGAACACGAAGGCGTCCTCCACGGGACCGTCTTCCCCGACCAGGTCGAAGAGCCGGAAGGCGTCCGCGCCTGCGAACGTGCCCCGCTCGCGCAAGAGCGGCGCGATCTCACGCCTGTGGCGCTCCACGAGCGCGGGGTCCGGCCGCTCGTCCAGCTTCGGGGCCAGGTACTCCATGCCGTACTTCTCCTGCAGTCCCTCGACCTGTCCGTGCCCGAACATCGGTAGGCCCGGCAAGGTTGCCAGCAAGGTGGCGACGCCGAAGTACTTGTCGCCGGCGCCGAACTGCTCCCTGGCCGTCTCCTCGTCGGGGTTGCTCATGAAGTTGACGTAGCGCTGCAGGACCCGCGGATCGAACGCCAGCACGGACTTGAGCAGGCGCCGGTACGCCCCGTTCTCCTCGCGCATGAGCATGTGCATGAAGGCGCTGTTGTAGACCCGGTGCATGCCGAGCTCGCGCACGAAGTAGCCCTCGAGCAGCCAGAACGCCTCGGCCAGCAGGAGGGTGTCGGGAGCGCGCTCGGCCATGCGGTCGACGAGCTCACGCCAGAACTCGCGCGGCATACGCCGCTCGAACTCTGCCGCGCTCATGGCGAAGCGCGCGCGCGACGGCACGGCGCCGCCCTCGCCCGGCAGCGGGTGCCACAGACGCTGGACGTGCTTCCTCGCCAGCGTCATGGCCGCGTCGAAGCGGATGATCGGGAACCGCCCCGCCACCTCCTCGATCGTCCGCATGACGGCCTCGCGCACGTCGGCGCGCAGATAGTCGAGTTGCGCCGTGTCGTTCCACGGCATGGCCGTCCCGTCGTTGCCGTGGTAGACGTAGCGCTTCTCCCCCGTCGCCCTGTCTCGGCGCTCGAAGACGACGGCGGCGTCGGAGCCGTCGTAGTAGTGGTCCTCGACGCGCACCTCGACCGCGCCGCCGCCCGCGAGGTCGGGGCCCGTGAAGGAGTAGCCGGGGAACGGCGGCTCCGGGAGCTGCACGAACCGTTCCGGGTGGTCGACCAACCACCGCGAGTCGAGGCCGGTGTGGTTGGGCACCATGTCGCTCGCGAGGCGTAACCCGGCGGCGGCGGCGCGGCGGCTCAGCTCGGCGAGGGCCTGCTCTCCGCCGAGGTCCTCGGCCACCACGTAGTCGTATAGCGAGTAGGCGCTGGCGCCGGCATCGGCCTGGCCGCGGGCACGCTTGAGGTTGCGCGACGCCCGGCTCCGCTCCCATACCCCGATGAGCCACAAGGCGTTGAAGCCGTCATCGCGCAGCGCGGTCAAGGCCGCCTCGGGCACCTCGTCGAGCCGGCCGACCCTCACTCCGTAGGCTCGCGAGAGCTGCGCCAGCCAGACGTAGGTGCTCTTCGCCACCATCGCCACCTCGGGCATCCAAGCCCCGTCAGGCGAGTAGCGCGGGGCTCCGACGGTATCAGGGCGGTGAGCATGCTCTGGGGGAGGCGGGGGCGGTCCGGGAGCGGCCGGAGCCCGCTTGCCCTCCTCCTCCAGGAGGTCGGCCGCCCTGAGAAGCCGCTCGCCGAGGCCGGACGCGCTCGCGAGGTAGGGCGCCCATAGCCGTGCGGCAAGACGGAGCTGCCCGGCCAACGACGTTGGCTCGCGCCGCTGCGGCGCGAGGAGCAGGTCGAGCAGGTCAAGGGGGCGAGAACCCGCCCGCGCACCCGGCACCTCGGGCCCCTGCGGCGAGGCGGCGACGCCGGCAAGCGCCGCCGAGGCCGCCGCGTCGACCTCCTGCCAGGCGCCGGTCACGGCCAGCGGGTCGTCCAGCAGCGTGCGCACGCGGGCGAGCGCCGGGTTGGAGGCGGCCCGAGCCACCAACCACGTGGCTTCCATGGTCTGGGCGCCGGTCGGCGGTCCAGCGTCGTGCGGCCCGTCGGTGGCGCTGGCCACCGTCGCGACGTAGGCACGCGCGAAGGCCTCCCCGTACTCTGCGGCTTCCTCCGAGGCCGCCCCGCCCGCCCAGCGTGCCCACGCGGCGGCGAGCGGAGCGGGACCGTCGACGGCCGCGCTCGCCGCGGCGATGACGGCGTGCATGCCGTCGTGGAGGGCCGCGGCGCCGGCGAGCTCGCCGGCGCTCGGCGGCTCGCCGTCGGCCGCACCACGCGCCTCCGAGATGCGCACTGCCCACAGGGCGGCGGCATGGGCACCGGGGCGCGAGGCGTCGTCCCCGCCGCCCAGCGCGGCCGCCGGCAGCGAGTACCGGCGCCTAGCGGCAAGCGTCGTCAGGAACCGACTTCCTTCGGTCAAGGCCCGACTCTATCACGCCCGCCTGAACGCGCCCGCGACCCGGTCCCGTGAGCCTGTCTCATACGCCGGCCGGTACAATCGCCCACATGCGAAGCCGGTCCATCACCGCCGCGCGCCGTCTGGGGCCGCCGAGACGCGGTGCCGTCCTCGCGCTGGTCGCCATCGTCGCCGGCGCCCTCCTGGCCGGCTGCACCGGCGACATGGCGACGCGGGGCGAGGCTCTGCGCCTCGTGGGGCAGGACCTGCCCACGGCGGTGCTCCTGGAGCCTTACGAGGGCCAGCTCCACGCGGTCGGCGGCCTGAGGCCGTACACGTTCACGCTCGTGGGGGGCGCGCTGCCCGACGGCCTCACGCTGGAGAACGGGGTCCTGCGCGGCATCGCCACGGAAGCCGGCTCCTTCGCGATGACGATCGAGGTCTCGGACGCCAACCTCTCCCGGGTGAGCCAGGAGTACACGCTGCAGGTAGGCGCCCCGCCGCCGCCGCGGTTCGCGCTCGTGGCGCCCCAGACGGAGGTAAGGGGCCCCGTGACGCTGCGGGCGCGTCTGGAAGACGCGCGGTTGACGACGGCAGTGCGCGCTCTGGTGACGTGGGACCCCGACCGCTTCGAGCTCGAGGGGGAACCGAAGGCCTCGCGCCGCAACGTGGCGCTCCTGTGGCGCAGCGGGCCTGGTGAGCTGCAGGTCGACCTGGCCGCACTCGGCGCGACGCTGGGCGGCGACGTCGAGCTCTTCGGCTTCACGCTCACTCCCCGCACGGCGCCCGACACGGTCGCTCTACGGTACGAGGTCGAGGTCATGACCGGCAGCGGCGACCCCGCGCGGCGCCACGAGTACCTGGCCGGCTCCGTCGGCCGTCCCCAGGTCCAGGAGGGTGGGATCGGGAGCCCCACGACCGAGCAGCCGCCGAGCGAGCCGCCACCTGCCGAGGACGGCCCCTCGCAAGACGGTGACGGGAGCACCGACCTATGAGACCCCTTGCCCGAACGGCGAGACGTGGCGCCCTGCTCGTCTGCGCCCTCATCCTCGGGCTGCGGCCGTTGGCCCTCGCGACGACCTATCGCCCCGCCACGCCGGAGGCCATGGTCCTGCGGGCCGACAGCGTGTTCTTCGGCGAGGTCGCGAGCGTGACGCGCGAGCAAGACGAGGGGCTGCCATGGACGGTGGTCACTTTCGGCGACGCTCGGGTCCTGCGCGACAGGGCCGCGGAGGCCGCAGGCTCGGCCGGGGCCGGCGAGGACGAGGGCGCGCAGGTGACGCTGCGCTTCCTTGGTGGCAGCATGCTGGGCGAGTCGGACCTCGTCGTGAGCGGGCTGCCGACGTTCGCTCTCGGCCAGCGGTGGCTCGTGCTCGCTTACCAGGACGACGCCCTCGCCTCGCCCGTCGTCGGCGTCGCTCAAGGGGCGTGGCTGCTGAGTGGCACCGACGCGCTCGACACGGAAGGCCGGCCCCTCAGCGTGAGCGCGAGCGGCGCGCTCGTGCGGGGAGGCGCGGGCGAGGCCGTGGCCGCTAGCGAGGCCGAGCTCGCCGACGCCCTCACCGCGCTCCTCGCGCGCGGCACGGAGTCGCCGCCGGAGCCGGAAGCCGAGGCGTCCCCAGACGCCTCCTCCACCGGCGCGCCCTCCGAAGAAGGCGAGGCGGCACCGGGCCAAACCGGTCCGGCGCAAGCCGCCGGCGAACCGGACGCGCCCGCCGAGCCGGAGCCGGCGGCCGGGCAGGGTGCCGGGCAGCCCGGAACGCCGCCGGGCGAACCGGACGCGCCCGGCCAGGGCGACGAGGGTCCGAGCGAACCGACCTCCGCTGCCACGCTGCCGACCGCGCCGCGACCCGCCGCGCCCGCGGTCGCCTACCGCGTCGAGGACGACGGCGGACCCCTCCTCCTCTCGGAGCTGGCCTCGGACGCGGCCAAGGTGTGGGAAGAGGCGGCCCCCGGCACGGCGGTATTCGCGCAAGGCCAGGACGCGGCCACGGTCGTGCGCTACGGCGCCGACGAGCTCATGGGGTCCGACGCCCTGTCGCTGACGCTCCAACGCTCCGGTCGGATCGAAGTGCTGATCTCGCCGACGGCCGGCGCGAGCGTCACCGCCGCCCTCGTCCACGAGCTCGGCATCCTACTGGGCTTGCCGGAAGGCGGAGACGGCATCATGGCGCGAGCCCTGGCGCAGGACGCGACCGCACCCACGCCGGGGGAGGTGGCCGAGCTGTTAGAGCGCCGCGCGTACCTGCCGACGGACCTCGACAGGAGCGGGGCGGTGGACTTCTACGACCTGGCCGCGTTCGGCCGCGCTTATGGGCAGACCGGCGTCAACCTGGCCGCCGACTTCAACGGCGACGGCAAGGTAGACGATACCGACCTGGAAGCGCTGCGCGAGGCCTACGAGTTCGGGCCGCCTTCACGCACCGCACCGCCCGACTGAACCGGTCCGAGGGGGAACGCCCGGCGCACGCACACCGTCGGGGAGGCGAGTTCAGGCCGTGACGGGGGCCGGCAGGAAGAGGACGGCCACTTCCTCCTCCCCCCTGGCGAAAAGGAGCGTGCCGTTCGGCCGTGGCACCAGCAGGTAGTCGGCGAAGGAGCCCAGGACCTGCCCTGGCAGCATGGCGACGAGGCTCTCCTGCGCCGTACGGCCGCGGCCGCGGTACTGCCTCACCGTGATCTTGAGGTTCGCGAGGTCGAAGGTCATGGGCTCGTCGGTGATCGTCTTCACCTGATGCTCGGAAGCGCCGGACGCCGCGACGATGGCGGCGACGTCCGTGACGGCCGCGCCGTCGACCCCGGCGAGCCGACCGACCGTCTCGCGCATCACGGGCTCGGAGATCAGCACCCCTGCGGCCCGCGCGGCGCCGCGCAGGAGGCCGTCGAGCGCCTTCGACTTGTCCGGCGCGCGGGCGGCGACCACGTTGGCCCTCGCGACCGCCTGGTCGACCACTTCGTTGGGCTCCCCCCTGACGTTGTTCGCGATGACCTTGAAGACGGCGAGCAGCTCGCTACGCTGCGGGCTGGTCAGCACGCTGTTGACCACGAGCGCGTCGGCCAGGCGCGAGCCCAAGGAGCGCGCGTCGTTGCGGATGCGTAGGTGGACGTAGTCGCCCTCCCTGAAGGCGCCGAGCCGCAGGCGGTCGCGCTGGATGATGCCCGAGCCGTCGAGCTCCAGCTCCTCGCCGTCCAGGTAGAGCGTCCTGGCCCTGCCGACACCCGCGATGGCCAGGTCGTGGCCGGCCAGCGCCAGGCGCAGCGGCCCTACCATGCGCACGGTGACGGACGTGGCCCCGGGCGGGACCTTGTCCCAGCGCAGGATGGGGTTCACGCCGAACAGGATGCCCCCCTCCAGCTGCGGTCCGGCCGCCTCCCCGCCCACGCTCGTCGGCAGGTAGCCGGCGAGCCGCCCGAAGAACGCCTCGACGAGGTCCGTGAACATGCCGGTGTCGCGCTGGAACGCCTGGCGGTCGGAGCGCTCCTTGGCGCTGACCTCGACGAGCCTGCGCTCCAGGTCCCGGCGCTGCGCCGCCCGCTCCTCCTCCGGTAGGCGCTCCTTGCCGAGCTCCTGGAGGGCGAGCCGCAACTGCGTCGAGGTGACGGACCTGTTCGTGTCGGGCGCCATGCGGCCGGCGTACGGATCGTTCGCCACGCTCAGGGCCGCGTTCCTCACGTACGCGAACGTACCGGACTCGCCGCGCTCCAGCGGCGGCAGCGGGTTACCTACCTTGCCGCTCGTCATGACGACGTTGATGAGCTCCCTTACAATCTCGGCCAGCGAGTCGAGGTCGGAGAGCGACACGAGCGGGTCGTTCATGGTCGGGATCGGCTCGATCACCCGGAACACGCGCGGCCCGGGGTCGTGTCCGAACGTGCTGCGGTCGGCGTTGCGTTGCAGGTTCTGGAGCGTCGCGAAGACCAGCCTGGCGGTGAACCGGTCGCGCTCCGCGCGCCAGCCGGCGGCGACGCGCTGCACGTACTGCTCGAGGTCGTCCCACCAGACGCGCCTCGCCAGCCTCTGCAGGACGGCGTGCTCCTCGCGCTCCTCCGGGGTCGACCCGTGGAGGGTCGGGGTCTTCTCGGGGACCTCGCCCGCAAGCTCTACCGAGCCCTCGTCGTCCAGGACGAGCGAGACGAGGCTCGGCACGGCGGCGAGGGGCGTCTGCCCCTCGCTCGTGCTCGCCATCGTCCTGGCGGCCTCGTCGAGCCGGGCGCGCTCCGCGGCGCTGAGGCGCTCGCGCTCGCGGTTGAGCATGCCGAGCAGCTCCCACACGGAGCTGAGACCGCCGCGCACCAGGCGGGTGGAGCCGTACTCCTCCACCTTGTACTCGAGCAACTCGAGCGCGATGCTCTCCAGCCTCGGTCCCACGACGGTCAGTATACGTAAGGCGGTTCAGCGTGCGGCACGGGAAACCTCACGCACGCGGCGGCCCGGAGCGGGCGCGCGTCCAGCCGGTCGCCACCCGCCGACCTGGGCGGTGGTCCGGCGCCGGTCGCGACCCAGCCGCGCCCTCCGGCTCAGAAGCGCGCGAAGGCCTTGCGCGCGCGGGCGATCACCTCGTCGACCTGCGCCTCCTCGATCACGAGCGGGGGCAGGAAGCGCACCGTGTCGCCGCCGCCAGAGGTCGTGACGACCCCTTCGGCCAACAGCGCGTCTATGATGGGTCCGGCCGGCACGTTCATCTCCACCCCGATCAGCAGTCCGCGCCCGCGCACTTCCTTGACGGCGCCGCCGGCGGAGCGCAGCCCGGTCATCAGCCGCTCCCCGAGGCGGGTGGCGTTGGCCATGAGGTCGCGCGCCTCGAGCTCCTCGAGCACGGCGAGGCCGGCCGCCGCCGCCAGCGGGTTGCCGCCGAAGGTCGTGCCGTGACCGCCTTTCGGCATGGCGCTCGCCACCTCGTCCGTCAGCAGCAGGGCGCTGATCGGCACGCCGCCGGCCAGGCCTTTGGCGAGCGTGACCATGTCGGGGTCGACGCCGAACGCCTCGCTCGCCAGGAACGTCCCCGTGCGCCCGACGCCCGTCTGGATCTCGTCGAACACGAGCAGCGCGCCGCGGCGCTTCGTGACGGCCCGGGCGGCGGCCAGGAACTCCTGCGTGGCCGGCCGGATGCCGCTCTCGCCCTGGATCGGCTCGAGGAGGACGGCGGCCGTGCGCTCGTCGACGGCCGCTTCCAGCGCGGCGACGTCGTTGAACGGCACGAACTCCACCTCGGTGTCGTACGGTCCGAACGGCTCGCGGTACTTGGGCTCCCACGTCAGGGGCAGCACGCCCATGGTGCGGCCGGAGAACCCGCGCTGGGCCGCCACGAAGCGGCGGCGGCCCGTGGCGACGCGCGCCCACTTCAGGGCGGCCTCGTTGGCCTCGGCTCCGGAGTTGCCCAGGAAGACGCGCGTGAGGGGCGGCTTCACGAACTGGAACAGCTTGTTCGTGAACTCGGTGCGGACGTCGTTGCCGAGGTTCTGCGGACACACGATCAGACGCCGCGCCTGGCGCGCGAGCGCGTCGGCCAGGCGCTCGTTGGCGTGCCCAACGCTCGCGACGGCGATGCCGGCGAGGCAGTCGAGGTACTCGCGGCCGTCGGCGTCGTACAGGAGCGCGCCGGAGCCGCGCACGAACACGACGTCGGGGTGCCACAGCCCGCTGGAGTGGACCTCCGCCGCCGCGAGGATCTCGGCGCTACGGGAAAGCCTCGGCGTGGCGGCGGTCTGGTCGACGTTGGAACTCGGCATGCGTCTACGCTCCCTCATGGCCGGCCGCTGCGGGCGGCCTGCATCCGGGCAGCATACTGCCGGCGCGGCGCGGGCGTGCGCCTGGAAGGCTTCGGGGAGGAGCGGAGTTACTAGAACCGGTAGGCGCGGGCGGGAAGGGCGCTCAGGAGCCGATGGTCACGAAGCAGAGCGGCAGTTCGGACCGACCGTCGACCTTGAGGAGCTTCGCGAGCTCGTCGTCGTAGAAGTCGGCAGCGTACGTGGCCGCCAGCCCGAGCGCGCTGGCGGCGAGCACGAGCCCTTGAGCGGCCGCCCCCGCGTCCAGCAGGAGGTAGCGGTAGGGGCGGCCCCCGTCGGCTACCCGGTGGCGCGCCGGCACCCCGGTGAAGCAGACGGCGGCGGCCTGCGCCCCCGCCTCGATGGGAGCGAGCGCCACCTCTGCGAACTCGCCGCTCACCTCCCCCATCCTGAGCTGGTCGAGGCTGTGGTCGCGCGGGTTGTAGTGGTAGACGCCGGCGAAGAGGTCCTGGACGTTGAACACGAGCAGGTACGCCTCCAGCGAGGAGGCCGCCTGCGCCGTGACGTGCACCCTCTGCCTGCCGTAGTTGAAACCGGCCGAGCTCCATAGGAGCTGCGAGAGGTGGACCTGCTTGAGCCTGCCGCCCTCCGCGACGCCGCTCCGCTCCCGTGAGAGGGCGGTCCACATGCCCGCGCCGCCCTTGAGCTGCGGGGCGGGCAGGCTCGCCACCTCCGACGGGTTCGCGAGCACCTTGAACGGCGGCGCTATGCGCGTACGGGACGGGGGCAGCTGCCCGCGGCGATACTTCGTCTGGTCGAAGAACTCCGCACCGAACGTGCGGCCTCTGCTCGCTGTCACTAGTCCGGCTCCCGGAGGCACTCTAGCACCGCGCGAAGCGCCGCCGGCCGAGGCACGGGGTTATGCTGCCTCAGGCCGCCGCGGCGCGAGGAGCGTGAGCGCCCACGGCCGAGCCGCATGGAACTGAGAGTCAGGTTCGTAGAGACCGATCAGATGGGCGTGGTCCACCACAGCGCGTACGTCCCGTGGTTCGAGGCGGGTCGGGTCGAGTGGCTGCGGGAACGGGGCCTCAGCTACCGCGAGATGGAGGACTCGGGCCTGTCGCTCGCGGTCGCCAGCGTCGCGGTGACCTACCGGTCGGCCGCGTACTTCGACGACCTCCTAGAGGTGCATAGCACCCTGACCGAGGCGCGCAGCAGACGGGTGGCCTTCGCCTACCGGGTCTCGCGCCCGGCCGACGGGGCGCTCGTCGCCACCGCCACCACCACGCACGTGCCGACCGACCGCGCCGGGCACGCCGTCCGCCTGCCGGACCGCTGGCTGACGCCGATTCTGGAGCTGCTCGCCACCAACCCGTGAACCAACGACCAACCGCACCCAAACGCGAAGGAAAGGGCCCCGCATGAGCTCACAAGCTGTCCGTCAGGCACCGGCGAAGAGCCGGGTCGACAAGATCGTAGGCACCGCGCTGACCTTCGACGACGTGCTCCTGGTGCCGGCGCATAGCCGCGTGGTGCCGAAGGACGTCGACCTCTCGGCGCGCCTGACGGCCTCCGTGCGCCTGAACCTCCCCATCGTGTCGGCCGCCATGGACACGGTGACGGAGACGCAGATGGCCATCGCCATGGCGCGCCTCGGCGGCATCGGCGTCATCCACAAGAAGATGTCGGTGGAGGCGCAAGCCGAGATGGTGCGCAAGGTGAAGCGCTCCGAGTCGGGCATGATCGTCGATCCGATAACGCTCGAGCGGCACGCCACCCTGGCCGACGCGGACCGGCTGATGGGCGAGTACTCCATCAGCGGCGTCCCCATCGTCGAGCGCGACGGCAAGCTCGTCGGCATCCTCACGAACCGGGACATGCGGTTCGAGACCGACATGACGCGCCCCGTCGCGGACCTGATGACGTCGGACGGCCTCATCACCGTGCCCGTCGGCACGACCCTCGAGACCGCCGTTGAGATCCTCAGGGCCAACAAGGTCGAGAAGCTGCTCGTGGTCGACGACCGGGGGTACCTGAAGGGCCTGATCACGATCAAGGACATCACCAAGCGCATCGAGTACCCGCTGGCCGCCAAGGACGCCCTCGGGAGGCTGCGCGTGGCGGCCGCCGTCGGCGTGAGCCGCGACCTCGAGGAGCGCGCGGCCGCGCTCGTCGACGCCGGCGCCGACGTCCTGGTCCTGGACAGCGCCCACGGGCATAGCCAGGGCATCCTCGACGCGCTGCGCTACGTGAAGGGCGCCCACGCCGTCGACGTGATCGCCGGCAACGTCGCGACGGCCGCTGGCGCGGCCGCGCTCGTCGAGAACGGTGCCGACGGCGTCAAGGTCGGCGTCGGTCCCGGCTCGATCTGCACGACCCGCGTGGTGACGGGCGTCGGCATGCCGCAGCTCAGCGCCATCCTCGAGGTCGCCGACGTCCTCAGGGGAACGGGCGTGACGCTGGTGGCGGACGGCGGGATCAAGTACTCCGGCGACATCGCCAAGGCCGTCGCGGCCGGTGCCGACGTCGTGATGGTCGGCTCGCTCCTCGCCGGGACGAGCGAGGCCCCCGGCGAGGAGATCCTCCGGGACGGCCGCCGCTACAAGGCCTACCGCGGCATGGGCAGCCTCGGCGCGATGGCGGGCGGCAGCGCCGACCGCTACTTCCAGGACGCCTCGGCCGGCAACCAGGCCAAGCTCGTGCCGGAGGGCATCGAGGGGATGGTCGCTTACAAGGGGCCCGTCGGGGACGTCATCTACCAGGCCGCCGGCGGGCTGCGCTCCGCCATGGGCTACTGCGGCACGCCGGACATCGCGGCGCTGCAGGCGAACGCCAGGTTCGTGACCATCACCCAGGCGAGCCTGATCGAGTCGCACCCGCACGACGTGACCATCACGAAGGACGCGCCCAACTACTCCGTCTCCAAGAAGGGCTGACGCGCGCGGCCGCCCGGACCTCCGCCGTCCAGCCCCCGCGCTCGCCTGGACCCGCCGTGGGCGCTTGCCGCCGCGCCGACCCCGGTCGCCGGCAAGCGCCCGAGCCCTAGAGGAAGAGCTCCTGCTCGTGCTCGGGCGCCAGGGTGGCGAAGCGGTCCATGAGCGGCTCGACACCGAACTTCAGCGCGTGGCTGAAGGGGCTCAGTACGCGCTCCGCAGGCTGTCCGAGCGGGAGCAGATGCGCGGCCAGGCGGTCGAACTGCCTGGCCGTCGTCTCGTCGCGCGCCGCGAGGGCGGCACTCGTCTTGCCCCGCAGGCGCGCGAGCGTCTCCTCCAGGTAGTGTCGGCCGCGCCTCACCGTGCCGGCCAGCGTCGGGTCGATGCCGGCCACCTCGGCCAACAGCCCCTCGAGCTCCGCCTCGATACGACCGGCGGCCGTCCTGAACCTCTCCGCGTGTCCGTGACGTTCCAGCAGCACTCGCTCCTGCAGTTCGCCGCGCTGCGCCCTGAAGCGCGCGGCGCTGACCCCGAGGCCATCCAGCAGCCGGGCGGTCACGGGCTCGATGACGGTGGCCGTGGCCCGCTGCCACGCCAGCGGCATGGGCACGCCGTGGAAGCGGTAGACGTCCTTGAGCTGCGAGACGTAGCGCAGTTCGCCCGGGCCCAGCACGAAAACGGCCGTCGGCAGGGCGAAGTCCTGGGTCACGGGCCGCAGGCCGGCGGCCGGCGTTATCGCCGTCGGGTCCGTGGCGAGGAGGGCCATGAGGTCGTCGCGCGTGAAGCGCCGCCCCTCCACGACGAAGCCCCCGTTCGCCGCCCTGAGCAGGAGGCGCTTGCCGTCCACCTCGACGAACAGGTTCGTGGCGCCTTGCGCCCGCCCGAGCTGCGGCTCGTACCCGAGCTCCTTGAGGCGCCTGCCGGCGGCGTTGATCGCCGCCGGCGTGGCCAGTGGGTCGGCCAGCTCCCGTTCGATGACAGGCATGAAGTGCTCCGCGACGTCCGGCCTCAGCGGGTCGATGAGCACGAGGCCGGCGCCGCCGAGAAGGCGCGTGAAGAGCGCGGCGAACCAGTCGCTGTACGTCGCTACGGAGCTCGCGGCGCCCTCGATTAGCTCCCACACGGGCTGGCGGAAGCGCGGCGTGGGCGTGAGCGTCGCCAGGCTGGCCGCCACGTCGGCCACCAGCTCCTTGGTCAAGGGGACGCGGCCTACGGCAACGCCGTCCGGCAACGTGACGGCGATCCTCCGCAAGGTCTCGCTCGCGTCCAGGAGGTAGGTGTTGTCCATCTCGTGAGCGTCGTGGTCTTGCGTGGCGAGCCAGAAGACGGGCACGACGGGCCGCTCCTCCGAGTCGAGACGCTTGGCCAGCGCTATGGCGGTCATGGCTTTCGACAGGCTGTAGGTCGGCCCGAGGAGCAGACCCGTCTGCTGCCCCGTGACCACGGCGCGCGCTTCCGGGTGCGCTAGGCGCTCCAGGTTGGCGAGGACGGGCGCCGGCGCGCCGAGGGCCAGCGCGTGGCGCCTAAGCGCGGCGACGAGCGAGGCGCGTTCTGGAGGACGCGGCAGGGCGACCGCGCGCTTCAGGTCGCCTGGCGCGACCTCGAAGAAGTCGGCGAGCGAGCCGGAGGAGTAAGCGTGCGCGAAGTCGGTCGGGGGCGTCGCTCGTGGTGGCACGGCGCAGCTTATCCGGCACGGGCAGGCACCGTGACGCTTCGGGCTACGGGCTCGACCACGCCGGCATGGCGTCATACCACTTGCGGCTCCGGGCTAGCGGCCCGCGCCCAACGGCCCGGGCGACGAGGGCCCGGGCTGGCAGGCCGGCCTCTTCGTGATAGACTCACGCCGCCAGAGGTGGGACCGAAACCACCTTCCCGCGAAGGGGGAACCGCGAGCATCGCGGCGGACCGGGCTCAACGGACCTCGGGCGGCCGTATCTCACCCGGTGAGCGCGTCACGGCGCCACCGGCTTCACTTAAGACACTTATGTTGATCAATACGGATATCGTTCCTAGCGGACCATACTCAGACGTCGTCGTCCTCATAGACGTGCTAAGGACCTGCACGGTCGCGCCGATGCTCTTCGACCAGGGCGCCTCCAGCCTCTCGCTCACGCCCTCGATGCGCAGGGCGCGCGCGGAGGCCGGCAGCGGGCGGGTGCTGGTCGGCGAACGCCAGGGCGTGCCCCCCGAGGGCTTCAACCACGGCAACTCGCCGGCCAACCTCGTCCACGCCTCCGTCGCGGGCCTCGACGTGATCATGGTCTCGGAGAACGCTCCCCGTTGGCTCGACCAGCTCGGCGGGGCGCGTCACGTGCTGCTCGGCTCGCTCTACAACGCCGAGGCGGTCGCCAGGCGCGCGGCGGAGGTCGCCACCGAGCGCATCGACCTCGTCTGCTCGGGTTTCGCCGGCGAGCCCGACCTCGACGACACCCTCGCCGCCGCCCTCATCGCCGGCCTCGTGAGGCGGCAGGTCGAGGGGGCGCGGGTGAGGGGCGCTACGCGCTTCGCGACGGCGCTCCTGCGCGCTTTCCCGGAGCCGGTCGACGTGCTGTGGCGCTCGCTCGCCGGGCTCTACCTGCGCTCCATCGGCCTCGAGCAGGACATCGGCTACGCGGCGCGCGTGTCCGCGAGCGAGCGCGTGCCGGAGCTGCGCTCGGTGGCGCCGGGCGAGCACGGGCCGCTCTTCCGCTTCGAGGCCGCTTGAGCGAAAGGGGCGTGGGGGCGCCCGACGATCCGGCCATGGGAGCGGCCCCGGACCGGCTCGCGAACGCGGTGGCCGGCACGGTCGCCGGGGCTGGAGCCCGGCCGACCGTCGCTCCGGAGCGGGTCTTCGTCCTGGGCTTCCCCGTCGACGTCGTCGACCTGCAGGACGCGGTGCGCTGGGTGTCGGGCGCCGCGCTGGCGGCCGGAGCCCCCCGCCTGGTCGTGACCCTCAACCCCGAGATAGTCGTGCAGGGGCTGGCCGACCCTGAGCTCGCCGCCGCGCTCAGGAGCGCCGACCTGAGCGTGGCAGACGGCGTCGGGGTCGCCCTGGCGGCGCGGCGCGCCGGTCGCGTGCTGCCCGGGCGGGTGCCCGGCGTCGACCTCGTGACCGAGCTCTTCCGTGAGGCCGGACCGAGGCTGCGCGTGTACTTCCTCGGCGCCAAGCCGGGGGTGGCGCAGCGGGCGGCCGAGGAGGCGTCGCGCCGCTTCGGCGTGACGGTCGTCGGCCACCACCACGGCTACTTCGACCGCGTCGCCGAGGCGGGCGCCGTCTGCGCCGCCGTCAGGGCCGCGAACGCCGACCTCCTCCTGGCCGGGCTCGGCGAGGGCCAGGAGCTGTTCCTCAGCCGGCATGCACACGAGCTCGGCGCGAAGGTCCTCATCGGGGTCGGCGGCACGCTCGACGTGCTGGCCGGCGAGGTCAAACGCATGCCGGCGTGGACGACGCGCTTGGGCGTCGAGTGGCTCTTCCGGGTGACGCTCGACCGGCGGCGCTGGAAGCGCGTGCCACGGCTGGCGAAGTTCCTGTGGCTGGTGCTGCGCGAGGGGCGCCCTGGCGCAAAGGGGGGTTCAAGGTCGAGCTAGGCGCGCGGGTCTAGGGCGTCGCCGGGACGCGCGAGACGCGAGGCGCCTGTACCGCACAGCCGGGCGCGTCAAGGTCCGGCTATCTATCTGCCACAAGGCATTGGCGTGAGGCGCGCACAGCCGGGCGCGCCAAGGGCGGTCCCGCCAGGAGCCGTCCGCCTACCGAGCTCCCCAACCGGCCGGCTCCAGCCCCTCCGACTCCGCCAGGTCGCTCGGACGCCCAGCCGGGTAGCGTCCGTCGAAGCACGCCAGGCAGACGCCGGGCAGGCCCAGGGCCGTCACGAGGCCGTCCATGGTGAGGAAGTGGAGCGTGTCGGCACCGATGCGCCGCCGTATCCCCTCGATGCTCGTGGTCGCGGCCACCAGCTCCTTGCGCGCGGCCGTGTCGATGCCGTAGTAACACGGGTAGCGGATCGGCGGGCTCGAGACGCGGAAGTGCACTTCCGTCGCGCCCGCCTCGCGCAGGAGCTGCACGATGCGGCCGGACGTGGTGCCACGCACGATGGAGTCGTCGACGAGCACGACACGCTTCCCGCGCACGGCCGCCGTCGGGCGCAGCTTGAGCCTCACCTTGAGGTCGCGCAACGTCTGAGTAGGGTTGATGAACGTGCGCCCCGCGTAGGGCGACTTGTAGAGCCCGATGTCGTAAGGCACGCCGCTCCCGCGCGCGTACCCGACGGCGGCCGCGAGGCCGGACTCGGGCACGCCCACCACCACGTCCGCCTCGACCGGCGCCTCGCGAGCGAGCTCGACGCCCATGCGCACCCGGGCCGCGTGCACGTCGACGCCCTCGAGGGTGGCGTCACCGCGTGCGAAGTAGATCCACTCGAAGGCGCAGGGCGTGCTCACGCCGTGCAGGACCTGCCGCGACGTCATGCCGGTCTCGTCCACGACGACGAGCTCGCCGGGGGCGACGTCCCTCATGTACTCGGCGCCCACCAGGGCCAGCGCGGCCGGCTCGGAGGCGAACACGTAGCCGCCGTCCAGGCGACCGAGCACCAAGGGGCGCACCCCGTGCGCGTCGCGCAGGCCGATCACGCGCCGCTGGTCCATGAGGACGACGGCGAAGCCGCCTTCGAGCTCGCTCATCGCCCGCGCCGTGGCGTCCGCCAGGCCCAGGTCGCTGTAGCGGGCGATGAGGTTCAGCATCACCTCGCTGTCGTTGCTCGTCTGGAACACGACGCCCTGGGCTAGCAGGGCGTCGCGGATCTCGCGGGCGTTCGTGAAGTTCCCGTTGTGCACGAGCGCCAGGTAGCCCTTGTTCGACCGGGCGGTGAGCGGTTGCGCGTTGTAGCGCAAGCTCGAGCCCGTCACCGAGTAGCGTGTGTGCGCCACCCCCTGCTTGGCGCCAGGGAAGCGCAGCTTCTCGAGGCGCTCCTCGGTGAACACTTCCGCGACCAGGCCCATGTCCTTCTCGAGGCGCACCTGGTCGGGACCGGCCACGCAGATCCCGCACGACTCCTGGCCCCGGTGCTGCAAGGCGAAGATGCCCAGATGGCAGATGCCGGCGACATCGGCCGGTTCCGGCAACCAGACTCCGAACACGCCGCACTCCTCGCGCGGCTTGTCCGGCAGGAGGGCCTTCGGCAGCTCGATCATCCGGCCTGCGCGCCCAACGCCACCGCGAACGTGCCCTCGTGCGCGGTCCGCAACGCTTCCGAGCCAAGGGTGAGCGTCCTCCCCGCCGCGCTCACCTCGAACGTCCCGCCGTCGACCGTACCGATCACCTTCCCAGGGATGCCGACCGCCTCGCACCGCGCCAGGGTCTCGGCCACGGCGTGCTCCGCCAGCGCCAGCACCACGCGGGCGCCCGCCTCGCCGAACAGCAGCTCCGCCGCGCTCGCGCCGGCCCCGAGGTCGACCCTCAGGCCCGTGGCCGCCGCGCTCCCCGCCAGGAGCATCTCGGCGAGCGCCACCGCCAGGCCGCCCTGGCTCGTGTCATGGGCCGTGTCGCATAGCCCGTCCGCGATCAGGCCCCTTACGACCGCCTGGACCTTGGCCTCCTCCACCAGGTCGAGGGGCGGAGGGGCTCCGGCCTCCAGACCGTGGACGCGGTAGAGGTACTCGCTCGCGCCAAGCGTGCCCGCGGCCCGCCCGATCAGCAGGACGGCGTCGCCGCTGCGCTTGAGCCCCGAGGTTGCGTGCCGGCTCACGTCCTGCAGGACGCCCACCATCCCCACGGTCGGCGTCGGGTGGATGGCGCGCCGGCCCTCGGGCGCCGCGTACTCGTTGTAGAGGCTGACGTTGCCGCCGATGACCGGCGTGTCGAGGGCGAGGCAGGCACGCGCGAGCCCCGCGACGGCCCTCTCCAACTGGTAGTAGACGCCGGGGTTCGTCGGGTTGCCGAAGTTGAGGTTGTCGGTGACGGCTAGCGGCAACGCGCCGACGCAGGAGAGGTTCCTGGCCGCTTCGGCGACGGCGTGCGCCGCGCCGAGCTCCGGGTCGAGGTAGACGTAGCGGGAGTTGCAGTCGACGGTCGCGGCCACGCCCAGGTCGGTCCCCTTGACGCGCAAGACGGCGGCGTCCGCCGCGCCGGGGACGACCACCGTGTTCGTCATCACCTGATGGTCGAACTGGCGGTAGATCGGGCGCTTCGAGGCCACGGTCGGGCTCGCGAGCAGGGTCAGCAGCGCGGCGGCGGGATCGGCGGCGTCCGGCAGGTCACCGAGGTCGCGCCCACGCGCCGCGCTCACGCCGGGGTCCTCGACGCCATCGCGCACGTACTCGGGCGGTTCGTTGAGCGCCGCCACCGGGATGTCCGCCTTGAGCTCGCCGTGCTCGAAGACCTTGAAGCGGCCGTGCTCGGCGACGGTGGCCACCTCGACGGCGTCCAGCTCCCACTTGGCGAGGAGCGCGAGCAGCTCGGCTTCCTTGCCGGGCGCGGCGCTGACCACCATGCGCTCTTGCGACTCGGAGAGCATGACCTCGAGCGGCGTCATGCCGGCCTCGCGCGTAGGGACCTTGTCGACGTGGAAGTCGACGCCGAGTCCGGCCCGGTGCGCCATCTCGCCGACCGAGCTCGTGAGGCCGGCGGCGCCCATGTCCTGCACCCCCGCGACGAGGCCGGCGGCGTAGGCCTCGAGGCACGCCTCCAGGAGGAGCTTCTCCATGAACGGGTCGCCCACCTGGACGGCGGGACGGTCGGCGCCTGAGCTCCCGGAGAGGTCGGCCGAGGCGAACACCGCGCCGCCCAGGCCGTCGCGGCCCGTCTTCGAGCCGACGTAGAAGAGGCGGTTGCCAGGCCGACCGACCGTGCCTCTTTGCAGCGCGTCGTGCCTGAGCAGGCCGAGCGCCATGACGTTGACGAGCGGGTTCTCCGCGAAGCAGGGGTTGACCTCGACCTCGCCGCCCACCGTAGGCACGCCGATGGCGTTGCCGTACATGGCGATGCCGTGCACGACGCCGCCCAACAAGTAGCGGTTGCGCTCCTCGCCGAGCTCGCCGAAGCGCAGAGCGTTCAACGTGGCGAACGGCCGCGCGCCCATGGCGAAGATGTCGCGGAGGATCCCCCCTACGCCCGTGGCGGCCCCCTGGACCGGCTCGACGGCGCTCGGGTGGTTGTGGCTCTCCATCTTGAAGGCGACGGCCCAGCCCTCGCCGATGTCGACGACGCCGGCGTTCTCGCCCGGTCCTTGTAGCACCTGGGGGCCGGCGGTCGGGAGCTTGCGCAGCAGCGGCTTGGAGTTCTTGTAGCCGCAGTGCTCGCTCCACAGGGCGCCGAACATGGCGGCCTCGAGCGCGTTCGGCTGCCTGCCGACCCTGCGCACGACGTCGTCGAACTCGTGGGGCGTCAGGCCGAACGTGGCGGCGCGCGCCCTCAGGTCATCTGGCATGGTTCGGGTCACTCCCGCTCGGGTCTCGTCTGCTCTGGTCGGAGTTGGCTGTTGGCGAGGCGGCACGGCGCAGTCATCAGGCGCCGAGGATGGAGCCGAGGACGACGAGACCGTCCCGCAGGCCGTCTCCGAGCAGCGCTTCGACGGCGCGCTCGGGGTGCGGCATCATGCCGAGGACGTTGCCGCGCTCGTTCACGACGCCCGCGATGGCGTCGACGCTGCCGTTGACGTTGGCCGCCGCCGTCCGTTCACCCGCGGCGTCCACGTACCTGAAGACTACGCGTCCGTCGCCGTCGAGGCGGGTCAAGGTCTCGGCGTCGGCATGGTAGCGGCCCTCCGCATGCGCGATCGGCAGCCGCAGCACCTGACCGACGCGCGCCAGGCGCGTGAACGGCAGGTCGGCGCGCTCGACGCGCAGGTGCACGTCCTGGCACCGGAACTCCAGCTCCGCGTTCCTTACGAGTTGGCCTGGGAGCAGGCGCGCCTCGGTCAAGACCTGGAAGCCGTTGCAGATGCCGATGACCGGTCCGCCCCCGTCCGCGAACGCGTGGACCGCGCCCATGACGGGGCTGTGAGCTGCGAGGGCGCCGCACCGGAGGTAGTCGCCGTAGCTGAAGCCGCCGGGGATGACGACGGCGTCGGGAGCCCGGCCGGAGCGCGACAGGTCGTCGCTCGTATGCCAGGTCGTCCACACCTCGGCTCCGAGGACGGCCCCGAAGGCGTGGACCGCGTCCGCATCGCAGTTACTGCCGGGGAAGGTCACGATGGCCACGCGCATCTCAAGTCAGTAAGCTACCATGCGGGCAGGCCCGCGACTTGCCCCGCCCGGCGCCGGATTGGTAGTATCCTCAACCGTCCGCGCGCTATGGCAACGTCGCAGCGAGCGAGGCGCCGAGATGGCGGAACGGTAGACGCAGTTGACTCAAAATCAACCGGGGCGACCCGTGCGGGTTCGAGTCCCGCTCTCGGCACCAAACGTCTCTCGAAGAGGGTAACGGCCAGCCGACCGCGCCGCGGTCGGCGACTGGAGGCATACAAGGTGTTCTGGATCGCGTTCATCATCTTCTGCGTCGTCTCGGTGGTGCTCACCGCGGCGGTGCTCATGCAGGAGCCGAAGCAGTCCGGCCTGGGCGACGCCCTGGGCGGCGGCGGGGGCGGCGACTTCGGCGCGAGCCTCGGCGGCACGGCCGGCGGGCTGCACCGTACGACCATCTACCTGGCGGTGGCGTGGGGCTTCATGGCGCTCCTGCTGGGCCTGATCCCGCGCTGAACCCGACTTCATGGAACGTTTCCTCAAGGAACCGTGAGGCGACCGTAGCCTCACCTCCTTGCAGGACTGTCGTTTTGAGGTTACCGTAGGCCGTCGTAAACTCAAGCGTGAAGGCGCCGGTCATAGCCTTTGGTCAGCGCCCACGCCGACCTCGTCAAGTGGAGGAGAAATGAAGAGACTGCTCACCCTCATCAGCCTCATGGCGCTCGCTGCCTCAGCGTTCGCCCAGCCGTTCGTCTGGCCGGATGCCTGGTCCAACGCCACCCCGGGCGAAGCCGTCCGCGGCGGCGAACTGCGCATCAGCCTCATCGGCGACCCGCGCACGTTCAACCCCGTCACCTCGGCCGAGTCCCAGGCCCTGTCGGACTACCTCTTCACGAACGGCGCGGCCGTGCTCATAACGCGCGGCCCCGACTCCGACGAGTGGCTCCCCTACGGCGCCTCCTCCTTCACGGCGAGCGAGGACGGCATGACCGTCGACGTCACCGTGCGCGACGGCATGAAGTGGTCGGACGGCAGCCCCATCACGGCCCAGGATTACTACATCCGCTACGTCCTCGAGACCGACCCTGACGTCGGCTCCAACGGCTACGACAGCTGGTTCATGGGCGACGACCAGATCACGGTGGAGCGCGTCGGCGACAACGGCCTGCGCTTCCACTTCCCGCGCCCCGACCGTCTCGCCTTCCCCGTCGTGGCGGTCGCCCCCGTGCCGGACGCGATCTTCGGCGAGGCGTACCGCTCCGGCGGCGCCGAGGCCGTCAAGGCCCTCTGGGGCACCGACGTCGACGTCTCGACCACCGTCTGGTCGAACGCCTTCGTCCCCGCCACGTTCCAGCCGGGCGAGCGCATCATCCTCCAGCGCAACCCGTACTTCGGCGAGTGGAACGTCGACTCCGCGGGCAACGCGCTCCCGTACCTCGACACCTACAGCATGACCATCGCCGGTGACCTCGATTCCGCCCTGAACCTCTACCTGGCGGGCGACATCGACCAGTTCAACCCGCGTAACCTCGACGACATCGGCGTCATCAACAACGCCGTCAACAACGGCGACATCGACGTCAGCGTCATGGAGTCGGTCAGCCCGGTCGCGAGCAGCCAGTTCATCGTCTGGAACTGGAACAAGGCCTCCGACCCCGACAAGGAAGCCCTCTTCCGCAACGCGAACTTCCGCCGCGCCATGGCGTACGTCATGGACCGCGACGCGATCATCGACCTCGTCTACAACGGCGCCGGCATCCCGATGTACACGAACGTCTACCCGATCAACGACTACTGGGTGAACCACGACGCCGAGAAGTACCCGTACGACCCCGAGAAGGCCGCCGAGCTCATGGCCTCCATCGGCTTCGACAGCAAGAACGCCGACGGCATCCTCGTGAACGCCGAAGGCAAGACGGCCTCCTTCATCCTGGCCACGAACGCCGGCAACACGGCGCGCGAGCAGATCGCGGCCATCTTCGCCGACTCCGCCCGCGAGATCGGCGTGGACGTCCAGGTGCAGGCCATCGACTTCAACCTCCTCGTCGACCAACTCCTCTCCGAGGGCGAGGACCGTCCGTTCGACGCCATCCTCATCGGTCTCACCGGCGGTTCGCGCGACTGGCCGTTCGGGGTGAACGTCGTGCCTTGCGGTACGAACCTCCACAGCTACAACACGAGCGGCGAATGCCTCACGGCGCAAGAGACCCTCATGGGCCAGCTCTTCAACGTCGGCCGCGAGACGCTCGACACGGAAGCCGCTCGCGACATCGGCTACGAGATCCAGGCTGTCGAGGCCGATCTCGCGCCCTACCTGTACGCCGTCAGCCCGATGGCGCACTACAGCTGGTCCTCCGCCCTCCGCGGCTACCACAACGAGGGCCAGATCAACCCCCTCCTCGGCGCGTACGAGCTTCCGCTCGTCTTCATGGCCCGGTAATCCGGAGCTAGAGACCTCTCTGGGAGTGGGCGGCTACACGCCGCTCACTCCCAGTAACGACCTATCTTGAGACTTATGCTCGACGTCAACGTCGCCGAGGCGCGCCCGGCCGACGCCGGCCCGGCCGGCGTCGGCCGGGGGGCATGACCGATGTTCGTCTATATCGTCAAACGCCTGTTCCAGCTGCTCCCGACGTTCATCGGCGCGACGATGCTGATGTTCCTCATCAGCCAGCTCGTGCCGGGAGACTTCTTCAAGGCCAAGGAGCTCGAGCCGAACGTCAGGCCCGAGACCATCCAGCGCATGCGTGCGGAGTTCGGGTTGGACAAACCCGTCTACGTCCAGTACGTGAACTGGATGAAGAACCTGATGATGGGCAACCTCGGCCAGTCCTTCGTCTCCAACCAGCCCGTCTGGCAGCGTATCGCGCGGCCCATGCGCAACAGCATGTACCTCGCCATCCTCTCCATCATCTTGCTCTGGCTCGTATCCATCCCGGCGGGCGTCTACTCGGCGGTGAGACAGTACTCGTTCGGCGATCAGGCGGTGAGCCTGATCTCGTACCTCGGTCTCGCCACGCCCAACTTCTTCCTTGCCCAGGTGATAATCCTCACCCTGTTCCTGGTGAGGACGCTGACCAAGGAGTGGTTCGGCTTCAACCAGCTGATCTTCCCCGTCGCCGGCATGACGAGCAGCAACTACCTGAGCTTTAACGCGTGGGGGCAGTTCTGGGACGTCATGTGGCACATGTTCATCCCGTCGCTCGTGGTCGCCACGTCGGGCATGGCAGGCTTCACGCGCGTGCTCAGGGCACAGATGATCGAGTACCTCGGGTCCGACTTCATCAGGACGGCGCGCGCTAAGGGCGTCGGTCACGGGAAGGTGACCTACAAGCACGCCCTGCGGCCGGCCATCATCCCGTTCGTCGCCGGCATCGGCAACCTGCTGCCGAGCCTCGTCGGCGGCGCCGGGCTCGTCGAGGTCGTCATGTCGTGGCCGGGCATCACCCCCACGTTCCTTACGGCACTGCAGTCGCAGGACATCTACGTCGTCCTCGGCCTACTCGTGATCACCACCCTGCTCCTCATGGTCGGCAACCTGGTCTCAGACCTCCTTCTCGCCGCGGTCGATCCGCGCATCAGGTACAACTGAGGCCGCAGCGTGACCGATAGAGACGACCTCCTTAACACGCCGCCCGGCACCGAAAGCGCGGCCGATGCCCCCCTCACCGGGCCGGCGACCGCCACGCCACAGGCTCCGCTCGGGTCCGCGCCGAACGACTCGGTAGAGTTCGAGCGCGGCGCCGGCCCGATCCTCACGCAGGAAGGCAAGTCCCAGGGCCGTATCGTCTGGGAGCAGTTCCGTCGCCACAAGGCCGCCCTGATCGGCGGTTGGATCCTGCTGATCATGTACCTGTCGGCGATCTTCGCCGGCTTCCTCGCCCCTTACGGCATCAACGAGTACCGCCGCAGCCCGTCCGCCGCCTTCAGGCCGCCCACGCAGATCCACTGGACCGACCCCGACACGGGCAGGCTCACCCGACCGTTCGTCTACGACGTGGTCGAGACCCGTGACCCCGTCACGCGCCAGCGCGTGTACGAGGAGGACACGGACGTCCGTTACCCGATAAAGTTCTTCGTTCACCGCCCGTCGCAGTCGTACAAGATCCTCGGGCTCTTCAAGTCCGACCTGCACCTGTTCGGCGTCGACGACCCGGCCAGGGTGTTCCTCTGGGGCACGAACAACCTTGGCAAGGACCTCTTCTCGCGCGTGCTCTACGGCGGTCAGGTGAGCCTGACCATCGGCATCCTCGCGGTCTGGGTGGCGTTCTTCCTCGGCCTGCTCCTTGGCGGGATCGCCGGTTTCTACGGCGGCCTCGTCGACGACATCATCATGCGCCTCGTCGAGGTGTTCGCGGCCATACCGGGGCTCTTCTTGCTCATCGTGCTCGCGTCGCTGCTCAGGGACCCGAACAACCCTCTCGCCAAGGCGTTCGGCCTTCAGATGACGTCGGCGCAAACGTTCCTGCTCACGGTCATCGTGCTCGGCTTCGTCGGCTGGGGCGGCCTCGCCAGGGTCATCAGGAGCCTCATCCTCTCCACGAGGGAGCTCGACTACGCCGCGGCAGCCAAGGCCTTGGGCGCCGGCGAGTCGCGCATCCTGTGGCGCCACCTCCTGCCGAGCACGGCGAGCTACGTCATCGTAGACCTCACGCTCTCGATCCCCGGCTTCATCCTGGCCGAGACCGGCTTGTCGTTCCTCGGCCTCGGGCCGAGCGAGGTCGACACGGCGAGTTGGGGGCTGCTCCTGCGGGACGCGACGGCCAGGGGCATAAGCATCCAGTTCGTGCCGTGGCTACTGATACCCGGTATACCCATCCTCTTCGCAGTGTTATGCTGGAACCTGTTAGGCGATGGTCTTAGGGACGCCTTCGACCCTAAGAAGCGCAGGTAGCCCCCTCGCTGCTCGGCCGCGAGCACCGCTGGCATATTTCCACAAGCATCAGGCATATCTTGCAGGGCGCGCTGCGCACTATTCAGCCCGCCTGGCTCGGTATCCCGTATGCGTGCTGTAGCCCAAGCGGCTCGGCGTGCCAATCCAAACTGGAGGAGCGTGCGCACAGATGCCCACCAAAGACCGACTCCTTGAGGTGATCGACCTCAAGACCTACTTCGACACCGACGAGGGCACGGTCAAGGCCGTCGACGGGGTGAGCTTTCACCTCGACAAAGGCGAGACCCTGGCCGTAGTGGGCGAATCGGGCTCAGGCAAGTCCGTGATGAGCCTGTCGATGATGCGCCTCATCCCGACGCCTCCGGGCCGCATCGCCGGCGGCAAGATCCTCTTCGAGGGCAAGGACCTCGTCACGAAGACCGAGCGCGAGATGCGCAAGATCCGCGGCAACGACATCTCGATGATCTTCCAAGAGCCCATGACGAGCCTCAACCCCGTCTACACGGTCGGCGATCAGATCGCCGAGGCCATCGTCCTCCACCAGGGCAAGAGCCACCGCGAGGCCATGAAGATGGCCGCCGAGATGCTCGACCTCGTCGGCATCCCCGAGCCGGGCAAGCGCGTCAAGAACTTCCCGCACCAGATGTCGGGTGGCATGCGCCAGCGCGTGATGATCGCCATGGCCCTGTCCTGCGGGCCCAAGCTCCTGATCGCGGACGAGCCCACCACGGCCCTCGACGTGACCATCCAGGCCCAGATCCTCGACCTCATGCGTAAGCTGCAGAACGAGATCGGCATGTCCATCCTCTTCATCACGCACGACCTCGGGGTCGTCGCCGAGATGGCGGACCGCGCCGTGGTCATGTACGCGGGGCGCGCCGTCGAGGAAGCGCACGTCAACGACATCTTCGCCGACCCGCAGATGCCTTACACCCTCGGCCTCCTCAACTCGATCCCCCGCGTCGACCGCGCGGCCGAGCACCAGGACCGACTCCAGGCCATCCCCGGCAACGTGCCCAACCCGCTGAACCTGCCCCAGGGCTGCGCCTTCCACCCGCGCTGCCGGTTCGTCCAGGACAAGTGCAAGGTGGCCATCCCCAACCTCGAGGACACCGGTAACGGACACATGGTCCGGTGCGTCAGGTGGCAAGAGCTCGACCTCAAAGCGGAGATCCCGGCATGAGCAACCAGCGCAGTAAGGACAACAAGGGCGCCACTACCCAGACGGGCCCGCTCCTCGAGGTCAAGAACCTCCGCAAGTACTTCCCCATCCGCGGCGGCATCCTCTCGCGCGTCGTGGCGAACGTCAAGGCCGTCGAGGACGTGAGCTTCAACGTCCAGCGCGGCGAGGTCGTCGGCCTGGTGGGCGAGTCCGGCTCGGGCAAGACCACGGTCGGCCGCAGCATCCTCCGCCTCATCGAGCCGACCGCCGGCGAGGTGATCTTCGACGGCGTCGACGTCACCAAGCTCAGCAAGGCGCACATGCGCGAGTACCGCAAGCGCATGCAGATCATCTTCCAGGACCCGTTCGCCAGCCTCAACCCGCGCATGTCGGTCGGCGACATCATCGGCGAGGCCATGACGATCCACAACCTGGCCCGCGGCAAGGAGCGCGAGCAGCGCGTCGCGCAGCTCCTCGAGCGCGTCGGTCTCTCGCCCTCACACATGCGCCGCTACCCCCACGAGTTCTCCGGCGGTCAGCGCCAGCGTATCGGCATCGCCCGCGCGCTCGCCGTCAACCCGCAGTTCATCGTGGCCGACGAGCCGGTCTCGGCCCTCGACGTCTCCATCCAGGCGCAGGTCGTCAACCTCCTGCAGGACCTCAAGGAGGAGCTCGGCCTCACGCTGCTCTTCATCGCCCACGACCTGGGCGTCGTCGAGTACATCAGCGACCACGTGATCGTCATGTACCTCGGCCGCATCATGGAGATCGCGCCGGCGAAGGAGCTCTACGCCAACCCGATCCACCCGTACACCGAGGCACTCCTCTCGGCCGTGCCCATCCCGGACCCGACCGTGAAGCGCGATCGCATCATCCTGCAGGGCGACATCCCCTCACCCATCAACCCGCCCTCCGGCTGCGTGTTCCGCACGCGCTGCCCGATCGCGACCAAGGAGTGCGCCGACGTGGTGCCGCCGCTCGTCGAGGTAACGCCCGGGCACTTCAAGGCCTGCATCAACCGCTGAGGGAGGTGGCGTGGCTGGCGAGCGCGACGGTCGGAGCGGCAACGCGAGGCGCGTCCCGCCCCGCGAGTTGCTCCGGCTGATCCTCGCCAGCTACGCCGCTTCTCTGCCGTACGTAGTGCTGTTCGTGGTCGTCATGCTGGTGGCCACCTGGCTACTGACCGCCGTGCTCCGCTAGCCCACCATGCCCGTCGGGGCCGAGGCGCTCTTCGCGACCTCGGCCCCGACGCTTTCGCGCGGACCGCTCGGCCGGCGCCTACCGGTCCGCGCCTTCCGCGCGACACCATATACTCGGTTGCGTGACCCTCGCCGACACCATCCGCCAAGGCGTCCTGGACGCGCTCTCCGGCTTCCCGGTCCCCGGGGCCGACCGGGAAGGGCGCGTAGACGCGGAGCTGAGGCGCTTCGAGGAGCTGCTGCACGACTACCCCAAGCGGCGGGGGAAGACCCTACGCGGGCAGCTGCTGGTCCTGACCGCCCGGGCGCACGGCGCCCACGACGACGTCTCGGCCTTGGTGCTCGCCGAGGCCCTGGAGCTGTTCCAGGACTGGGTGCTGGTGCACGACGACATCGAGGACGGCTCCGAGGAGCGCCGCGGCGGGCCGGCCCTGCACCGTCAGGTGGGCATGAGCGTGGCGCTCAACGTCGGCGACGCCATGCACATGCTCATGTGGCGCCACCTCTCGCGGCTCGGCGACGGCCCACCCCTCGACCGCAGGAGGGCGCTGGCCGAGTTCACGCGCATGCTGCTCGCCACCGCGGCCGGCCAGCATCTCGACCTCGCCTGGGTCGAGGCCGGCAGGTTCGACGTGAGCGAGGCCGAGTACCTGCGCATGGTCACGCTCAAGACCGCCTACTACACCGTGGCGTCGCCGCTGGCGCTGGGCGCGGCCTGTGCCGCCGCCGTGCCGCCGCCCGGCCTCGAGGAGCACGCCATCGACCTGGGGGTCGCGTTCCAGATCCGCGACGACGTCCTCAACCTGAGCGCCTCTCCCGCCTACGGCAAGGAGCATGCCGGCGACCTGTACGAGGGCAAGCGCACCCTGATATTGGCGCACTTCCTTCGCACCGCGCCGAGCGAGCGGCGCGAGCGCGTGGTGGCGCTCCTAGCGCGCCCGCGGGCCGAGAAGACGCCGGCCGAGATGGCCGAGGTGCTGGCGGCGCTCCTCGAGGCCGGTTCCGTCGCCTACGCCCAGGCCGCCGCGGAGGCGCGCTCGGCCGCTGGCCTGGCCGGGATAAGCGCTTGGCTGAGTACCCTCCCCGACCAGGACGCCGCGCGGGCCGTCGAGGAGCTGCTCGCGAGCCTGGTGGCAAGGGCGGCTTGACAGGCCTGTTACACGCGGCCCTGGGCGCGGGGCCGGCACGCTGCCTCGGCCCGTCGCGCCAACCGGACTCGCTGGGCGGCCTCTAGCACGGGCCACGCCCAGCCGGACCGGTGTGGCCGCGCCCGAAAGGCGGATGCGTTCGACCCGGCACGTGCCTAGAGGGGGCCACGGCGGCGCGGACGAGCGGCTAGAGTCGTTCCATGACCCGCGAACGCGCCGGCTCGTCACGCGTGGAACGGGTCGCTCGTGGCGGGTCGGGCGAGCGCTCCGGCGTCAACGACCAGGGCGCGCCGGGCGAGGCTCGCCCGACCAACGACGAGGCAGCGCCAGCCACCCGATCGGAGCCGCCTGTCAGCCTCCTGACCGCCGTCGCCGCCCTGCTCGCCGGCCTCGCTCCCTGCCCTGCCTGCGGCGTGAGACCCGCCGGCGCGCCCGGCGTGTGCGGCCCGTGCCGCGCGCTGTTGCTTGCGGCCACGGCGGCGCAGACCGAGAAGCCGGGCGACGTCGTCTGGCTCGGGCCTTACGCCGGCACGTGGCTGCGGCTCGTGCACGCCCTCAAGTACCGGGGCGCCCGGCGGCTGGCCGGTTTCCTGGGCGAGCTGCTCGCCGTTCGGGTCGCCCGGGCCGGTTGGTGCTCCGGCGCCGGCGCCATCGACCTGATCGCGCACGTGCCCACGACCGCCGCGCGCGCTCGGGAAAGGGGCTTCGATCAGGCGGAGCTCCTGGCAGCCGCCGTAGCCGCCCACCTAGGCGTGCGCCGCGTGCGCGCCCTGCGCCGCGTACGCGCCACAGCGAAGCTCTCGGCGCGGGGCCGGTCGGAACGCGCCGCGCTGCTGACCGGCGCGTTGGAGGCGCGCTACCTCCCGAACCGGAGTGTGTTGCTCGTGGACGACGTCCTCACGACAGGCGCCACCCTGGAGTCGGCCAGCAAGGCGCTGCTGGACAGTGGCGCCGCGGGCGTGCGCTGCGCCGTCGTGGCGCGGACGATGCGCAGGTCGGTCTGAGCGGCGTGCTGATCGCCCCGGCCGCCTCGACGGCGGGTGCCGGCCCGCGCCCTCAGAGAACGATCAGGACCGCCGTCAGGATGCCGAGGACGGCGCCGGCGAACACCTGAGGGTAGGTATGGCCCAGGAGGGTCTTGAGGGCCTTCGGCTGGAAGCCGGCGTCGAACAGGTGCGCGAGCTCCTTCACGAGCTCGTTGATGGCCTCGGCCTGCTGACCGGCGGCCCTGCGGATGCCCGTGGCGTCGTACATCACGATGGAGCCGAACACGGCGGCTATCGCGAACGTCGGGCTACCCCAGCCGTAGAGCAGGCCGATGCTCGTCGCGAGAGCCGTGACGGAAGCCGTGTGCGAAGAAGGCATGCCGCCGGTATCCAGGAGCCGTTCCGGGGCGAAGCGCCGCTCCGTTATCAAGACGAGGGCGACCTTGAGGACCTGCGCGACGACGGTCGCCACCACGGCCGACCAGAGTGCCAGGTTCCCGATGACCCCGCTCATGCGCCCCGCCGCCGCCTGGCGGCCGTGAGCGTGTTCGCTATGACCATGACGACGGTCATGAGCCCCGTTCCCCCCGGCATGGGCGTCAGGTGGCCGGCGACGCCGGCGACGCCCGGATGCACGTCGCCCACGATGGCGCCGTCCTCACGCGTCAGGCCGACGTCGAGGACGGCGCTGCCCGGCTTGACCATATCTGGCGTTATCAGGCGCGGCCTCCCGACGGCCGCTACGAGTACGTCCGCTTCCCGCGTGAGAGCGCCGAGGTCGCGCGTGCGGGAGTGGGCGATCGTCACGGTGGCGTCGCGCTGCAGCAGCAAGGCGGCGAGCGGCTTGCCGACGAGGTTGGAGCGGCCGACGACCACCGCCCGCTTGCCAGCCAACGGCACGGCGTAATGGTCGAGGAGGGCCAACACGCCGAGCGGGGTGGCCGGCACGAGCGCGTCGCCCCCGGACCAGAGGCGCCCCACGTTGACGGGGTTGAGCCCGTCGACGTCCTTGGCCGGGTCGATCGCGGCGAGCACGCGGGTGGGGTCGACGCCGGGAACGGGGAGCTGGACGAGGATGCCGTCGACGTCATCGTCCGCGTTCAGCTCCGCGACCAGCGCGAGGAGCGCCTCCGCCCCGGTCCCTTCAGGGAGCACGACCGTCCGCGAGCGCACCCCGACCTTGGCGGCCAGCTTCTCCTTGGAGCGGACGTAGTAGGCGCTGGCGGGGTCCTCGCCTACTCGCACGAAGACGAGCTGCGGCCGGTAGGCCAGGCCGGCGACTGCGGCTTGCAGGTCCGCCACCGCCGCCGCGGAGACGACCTTGCCGTCGAGCCGCACCGCCTCAGGCGCTGCCGTCATCCCCTGCTTCCGCGCTCTGGCGAGCGGCGTCCTGGGTGGCGGCCGGAGCAGCCGCGCCGCGGTCCGCCGCCGCCCCGCCGGCGGTGGCTCCACCGGCTGCGTCCGCGCCGGCGCGCGTCCCGTCCTGCCTGATCAGCTTCGCGAGCACGCCGTTGACGAACCTCCCGGACTCGTCGCCACCGAACTTCTTGGCGAGCCGTACGGCCATCTCGATGGCCACCTCGGGCGGCTCGGAGCCGTAGCTCATCTCCGTGCTGGCGATACGCAGGACGTTCAGGTCGGTCTGGGCCATCTGGCCGAACGACCAGCCGGTGATAGCCGCGGCCAGCCGCGCGTCGAGCTCCTCGCGGTGCTCGGCGAAGGCCTGCAGCAACCCCTCGGCGAACGCCAGGTCGTCCAACCCGAGCGCGCCGCCGTAGACGGCGTCCTCAGGCGACTCCGCAGCCTCCTCCGCCACCTCGATACGCACGTTGCGCCATACTTCCAGGAGCGGCTCCGCCCCGCGTTCCGACTGGAAGAGGGTGCGGAACGCGAGCTCCCGCGCACGTTGTCTACTCACTAGCTGCCGGCCCGCCCTCGCGCGTCGCCTCGAGCTCCCACGGGTCCTGACCCGGCGCCTGCCCACCCGAGCCGCCGGGTGCCGAGGGCGACGCCGCGGCGGCCAGCTCGACCGCCTCGACCGCGACGTTCACGCTCCGGACGTTCAAGCCCGTCATGGAGGTCATGCCTTCGCGCACGGCCTGCTGCGCGGCCCTCGCGGCCTTCGGGATCTCGACCCCGTACTCGACGGCAAGCGTCAGGTCGACCCAGACGTCCTCCCCGTCCCGTTCGATGGCGATCCCGCGGGCGCGCCTGCCGCCCAGGAGGTCGCTGACGCTGGAGGGCGGCTGCGTTGGGCGCACCCCTTCAACTTGCTCGAGCGCCAGTTGGGCGATGTTGAGGAGCACGTCGCCCGCGATGGCAAGATCGGGTCCTTCCGTCATGAGCTCATCCTACGGGCGATGAAGTTCGTGTACACGTCGCCGCGCCTGAAGAAGGCGTTGCCGAGGACCTTGAGGTGGAACGGGATGGTCGTCTTGACGCCCTCCACGACGGTCTCCTTGAGTGCCCGCTCCATCCGGGCGATGGCCTCCTCGCGGCTCGGCGCCCAGGCGATGATCTTGGCGATCAGGCTGTCGTAGTTGGGGGGTATGCGGTAGCCGGCGTACACGTGCGAGTCGACGCGGACGCCGGGGCCTCCCGGCCAGTGCACGTCGGTTATCACGCCCGCGCTCGGCCTGAAGTCGTGATCCGGGTCCTCCGCGTTGACGCGCAGCTCGATGGCGTGGCCCCGCACGGCGAGCTCGGACTGTTTCAACGCCATGCCGAGCCCGGCGGCCACGCGCAACTGCTCCTGTACCAGGTCCGTCTGGGTGATCATCTCCGTGACGGGGTGCTCGACCTGGATGCGCGTGTTCATCTCGGAGAAGTAGTAGCCGCCGCTCTTGTCGACGAGGAACTCGCACGTGCCGGCGCCGCGGTAGTCGATGTACTTGGCGAGGCGCACGGCCGACTCGGCGATGCTGGCCCTGAGCTCGGGCGCGAGCGTGCTCGGGCCTTCCTCGAGCACCTTCTGGTAGCGGCGCTGGATGGAGCAGTCGCGCTCGAAGAGGTGCACGACGTTCCCCTCGCCGTCGCCGAACACCTGGATCTCGATGTGCTTGGGCTCCTCGAGGTACTTCTCCATGTAGAGCTCGGGGTTGCCGAAGGCGGCGCGCGCCTCCTCCTGAGCGTTGTAGAACTGACGCTCGAGGTCGGAGTGGTTGTGCACGACGCGCATGCCGCGGCCGCCCCCGCCGGCGGAAGCCTTGAGGATGAGGGGGAAGCCGATCTCGTCGGCGAAGCGCGTGGCGGCGGGCAGGTCGGGGAGCGGTCCGCTGCCAGGGGTGATGGGCACGCCGGCCTCGACGGCCAGCGCGCGCGCGGACGCCTTGTCGCCGATGCGGGAGATGCTCTCGGGCCTCGGACCGATGAAGGTGAGGCCGTGCTCCTCGCACATGGCGGCGAACTCCGCGTTCTCGGCCAGGAAGCCGTAGCCGGGATGGATGGCCTCGGCGCCGCTCACGAGGGCGGCCGCCAGCAGGTTGCGGACGTTGAGGTAGCTCTCGGGCGCCGGGGCGGGCCCGATGCAGATGGACTCGTCGGCCAGCAGCACGGGCAGCGAGTTCTCGTCGGCCTTGGAGTAGGCGACCACCGTCTGTACCCCGAGCTCGCGGGCCGCCCGCAGGATGCGCAACGCGATCTCGCCCCGGTTGGCGATGAGGATCTTGCGGAACATCGCGCTCACGGGCGCACTCAGGCCGGTTCGATCCGGAACAGCACCTGGCCGTACTCCACCGGCTCACCGTTCCCGACCAGCACCTCACGCACGACACCGGCGCCCTCCGCCTCGATCTCGTTCATGAGCTTCATGGCCTCGATGATGCAGAGGACGGTGCCGGCCGCGACCCGGTCGCCGACCTTGACGAACGGCCCGGCATCGGGGGCGGGCGAGGCGTAGAAGGTGCCGACGATGGGCGCCTGCACCTCAACGAGCTTGGAGGCGGGCGACGAGGCCGACGCCACGACGGGAGAGGCGGCTTCCTGCGCCGGCGCCGATGGCTGGACGGCCTGCACGGGAGCCTGCTGCACGGGGGCCGCGGCGGGCGGCAGGTAAGTGATCGTCTGCGTGGCCTCCTCGCCGCGCTTGAGGGTCAGCTTGTAGTCGCCCGTCTCGTAGGTGAACTCCCGCACGTCCGTGGCCGCGAGGGCCTCGAGGAGACGGCGGATCTCCTTCACGTCCACGTCAGGCCCTGCCCAGGTAGTCACCGGAGCGGGTGTCTACCCTGATGACCTCGCCCTGTTCGATGAAGAGGGGGACGTTGACCACCGCGCCGGACTCGAGCTTGGCCGGCTTGGAGCCGCCCGAGACCGTGTCGCCGCGCACGCCGGGGTCCGTCTCGACGATCGTCAGCTCGACGACGTTCGGCAGGGTGACCTTGAGCGGCTTGCCGCCGTAGTAGTCGACCGTGACCTCGGTGTTCTCCTTGAGGAAGCGGGAGCCGTCGCCGATCTGGCCCTTGGTGAGGATGGGCTGCTCGAACGTCTCGAGGTCCATGAACGTGTACTCGTCGCCGTCGCCGTAGAGGAAGCTCATCTGGCGGTACTCGATGAAGATGTCCTGCAGCTTCTCGGTGGCGTTGAACGAGCGCTCGACGATGGAGCCCGTCTCCAGGTTGCGGAACTTGGCCACCATCTTGGCGCCGCCGCGGCCGATCTTCTGGTGTTGGTAGTCGACGCATTCCCAGAGGCCGCCGTCCATCTCGACCTTGGTGCCGTTCCTCAGGTCAGTCACGCTGATCATCTAGTAATCCTCCGACGCGCTTGCGCCGCGGGGCGGCTCGATCTCGCGAGCTCCCGACCGCGCGGTAGCAGGGCTCAAGACGGCTCAAGCTTACCACCCGGGCCGTAAGGGCCTAGCGACCGCCGGGTCCGCTAGGCCGCCCAGGCCCCCGGGGCGACGGCCTAGCCCGCCCCGGCCCGCAGGTCGATGACGGTCGGCTCGAGGCGGGCGGCCGTGACGAGCTCGGCGTAGCGCTCCGGCGTCAGCTCGCCCTTGGCGCCCTCCATGGCGACGAAGGTCGCCTCGAGCAGGTTCGTGCCGACGCTCCGTCCACCGAAGCGCGGCGTGGTCGTGATCAGCTTGCTCGCCCCCCTGAGCCGGAGGAACTCCACGTCATCGGAGGTCGTCGTGTTCGTCAGCACGACCTTGCCGGCGAGCGAGGCCGGGGCATAACGCTTGATGAAGTGCCAGTCGCCGGCCAGGACCTCGGCCCAGTCGTAATAGCGGGCGAACTTGCGCTCGTCCGGCTCCTTCTCCTGAGCGCTCCCGGTCGGGTACAGCCACTTGAAGGGCACCTGCACGACGATGGGCGCCAGCACGTTGGCGAGGCGCACCAGACCCCCTAGCGTGCGGACGGGCACGGGCAGGCCGAGCGCGAACACGACGTCGCCGTAGAAGACGTCCGCGCCCTGGCGCGCCAGCTCCTCGGCCATGCCGAAGCGGTCGACGGCGGACACCATCAGGACGCGCCTGCCGGGCCAGGCGAGCGTAGAGGCGAGCGCCCTGATGCTCATACGCTCCAACGTGTTCTTGAGGCCGGCGCCGCAGACCACGGGCGTGAGCGTGGCGGCGCGCGCCAGGCGCAACGCGTCGCGCACGTAGTAGCGCTTGTCCTTGACGGCGAAGTAGAGGTCGATGCCGCCCAGCCCGATGGCGTCGACCTTGCCGTCGAGCTCCGCGATCATGGCGCGCGCCGCCGCGAGATCGCCGCCCGTGCCGACGCGCCTGAGGCGCACGCGCCTGCCGAGCACCTCGACCTCCTGGTCCGTGTCGCGCTTCACCGAGCCGAGCGAAACGCTCACGACGTCGAGGACCCGGTCGCTCATAGGACCATCCTCACGACGGGACACCGGCTCACGCTAGCCGCTTCGCGTACCACTCGAGGAGCGGGCGGGCGTCGATGGCGAAGCGGTAACCGAGGCTCTCCCAGAACGCCTTGGCGCGCGGGTTCTCCCCGTAGATGCTCGCGAGCAGCCGCCGGCTGCGCCCCTTGAGGCGCCCTTCCAGGTCGAGGGCGCATGCGCGACCGATGCCGTGACTCTGCATGTCGCCTCGCACGAGCATCAGGTTGACGGTGGCGTCCCCCGCCTCCGGGTAGTCGAGCTTGTAGTCGAGGTAGCCGACCACGGCCGCTCCCGTAACGGGGTCGATGCCCGCCCCCGCGCCTGCGCTCTCGGGCTCGACGAGCACGATCTCGACGTGCCGGCGTGGGTCGTTCGAGGCGGTGGCAAGGTCGGTGCGGACCTCGTCGACGGTAGGCACCGGGATCGAGATGACCTCGAAGTAGCCCGGGGTCGCCTGGTACAGCTCCTGGATGGTGGCCGCGTCGGCGGCCGAGGCGGCGCGCGTACGCACCGGGGAGAGAGTCGGAAGCAAGCCGGTCACCTCTTGGGTCAGAGCGCTGTCGTCACGCCGCTGTCCGAAGCGCCGAACGTGATGCGCGTCGCCGCGTCGGGGCACCAGGGGATTCTATCAGCGCGGCCCCGTCCGCCGTCGTGTCGCGCCTCTCACATCGGCTGGCGCCGCCTTCCCGCCGTCGTCCGAGCCCGGTCGGCGTGGGCGGCGCGCGAGCGGCGCGACCCGGCACGCAAGCGGGGTGGGCGGGCCGCGCTGGAGGCCCCGGCCGTCGCGCGCGCCCGCGTGGCTAGCCTGCTATCCCCAGGGGTGCTAGGATCGGCCGAAGCGAGAAGCAAAATGGAGGAGATTTTGTCAGAGGTCATGCCCAGCGGAAGTGACAGGGCGCCGGTAGCCAAGGCGCAGGACGCGTTCACGAAGGCCCTCCAGTTCCGCAGGGCGGACGAGGCCGTGAGCATGGGCATGCACCCGTACTTCAAGGCCATCGCCTCGCAGCACGGCGGCACGGTCACGGTCGCGGGCCGGGAGATGGTCATCACGGGCTCGAACGACTACCTGGGGCTGACCCAGGACCCGCGCCTCAAGGAGGCGGCCAGGCGCGCCCTAGACGACTTCGGCACGAGCTGCACGGGCTCGCGCTTCCTGACGGGCACCCTGACGCTGCACGAGGAGCTCGAGCGCCGCCTCGCCCTCTTCTTCCAGCGCGAAGCCGTCCTGACGTTCAGTGCCGGCTTCCTCGGCTGCCTCTCCGTCGTCTCCGCGCTCGCCGGCAGGCACGACATCCTCTACTACGACCGGGAGAACCACGCCTCGCTCTACGACGCCGCGCGCCTCTCCTACGCTACTTTGCGCAAGTACGAGCACGGCGACCTGGCCGACCTGGAGCGCATGCTCGAGGCGGACGCCGGCAAGCCGGGCGGCAGGATCATCGTCACGGACGGCGTGTTCTCGATGAGCGGCCATATCGCCGACCTGCCGGGCATCGTGAGGCTGAAGAAGCGTTACGGTGCGCGCCTTATCGTCGACGACGCCCACGCCAGCGGCGTCCTCGGCAAGCACGGCCGCGGCACGGGCGAGCATTTCGGGCTCGAGCACGAGGTCGATGTCATCGTCGGCACCTTCTCCAAGTCGTTCGCCAGCGTGGGCGGCTTCATGGCCGGCGACCGCGCGGTGGTGAACTACGTCAAGCACCATGCCAGGCCCTTCATCTTCACCGCGGCCCTGCCGGCCATGCAGATGGCCGCCGCCCTCGAGGCCCTCGACATCATCGAGTCGGAACCGGAGCACCTCGACAAGCTCTGGCGCAACGTGAAGCACCTGCGGGACGGCATGAACGCGCTCGGGTTCGACACCCTCGGGTCGCAGACCCCGATCGTGCCCGTCCTGATCGGGCCGGACGAGCTCGCCATGGCGTTCTGGAAGGCGCTCTGGGAACTAGGCGTCTTCACGACGCCCGCCCTGCCACCAGGCGTGGCCCCTGGCAGGTCCATCATCCGCACGAGCGTCAACGCCAACCACGAGCCCGAGCACCTCGACCGCCTCCTGCACGCATTCGCGGAGGTCGGCAGGCGTTTCGGCGTCATCTAGAGCGCGCATGGTCAACGTCGAGCGCGTCAGCGGTCGCCGAGCGTTCAAGGAGTTCGTCCTCTACCCCTACCGGAAGTACGCGTCGGACCCCACGTGGGTGGCGCCGCTGCGTGTCTCCCAGTTCGAGCTCCTCGACCCCAAGAAGAACCCGTTCTTCGAGCACGCGCGCGCCACCCTCTACCTGGCGCGCGAAGGCGGCAAGGTCGTCGGCCGCATCGCGCTGCTCGACGACGACCTCCACAACGAGACCCACCCGGAGGACGACCTCGCCTTCTTCGGCTTCTTCGAGGCCGAGAACGAGGCGGTGGCCGCGGCGCTGTTCGCCGCGGTGGAGGCGGAGGCGCGTAGCTTGGGCAGGCGCGCGCTGCGCGGGCCGGTCAACCCGACGATGAACGACGGCGCCGGCTTCCAGCTCGACGCCTTCGACGAGCTGCCCTACGTGATGATGCCGCAGAGCCCCGCCAAGTACCTCGCCTGGGCGACGGCCGCCGGCTACGCCAAGGTCAAGGACCTGTACGCCTTCCACCTCGTCAACGAGGGCCGGGTCCCCGAGCGCGTCAAGCGCCTCGTCGACCGGGCGCGCGAGCGGTACCGGCCGGTGATCAGGACGGCCGACATGAAGCGCATCCACCAGGAAGTGAAGGTCCTCCAGCGCATCCACCACGCGGCCTGGGAGAAGAACTGGGGCAACGTCCCCTTCACGAACTCCGAGATCGAACACCTGGCCAACGACCTCAAGATGATCGTCGATCCGGAGATGGCGCTGTTCCTCGAGTACAAGGGCGAGCCGGTCGCCGTGTGCATCGCCGTCCCGGACCTCAACCAGGTCCTGGCGCGTTTCGACGGTCGTCTCATCACCGGGATCCTCCCGCTGCTCCGGCGCAAGCGGATCGTGAACCGCGCCCGGCTCATGATCCTCGGCGTGCTGCCCGAGCACCGCAACCGCGGCTTCGACCTGGTGCTCATCGACGAGGTCGTGCGTCGCTCCAAGGCGGTCGGCATCGAAGAGGGCGAGTGCGGCTGGACCCTGGAGGACAACCACGCCATCAACCGGGCCATCGAGGCGGTCGGAGGGAAGCGCTACAAGACGTACCGGCTGGTGCAGAAGGAGTTGTGAGCGGCCCCGGGACCGGCCGTGGCGGCGCCCTGCGGCTCGTGCTGGCCGACCTCGGCGAGCTGGCGCCGCGCGGGGAGCGCGCCAAGTACTGGTTCTTGCTGTTCGCCTCGCTCGGTCTCCAGGCCGCCTTCTGGTACCTGGCCACCCCGGGGCCTACCCTCCTGCGCCTCGCGCCGCAGGACCCGGTGACGGCCCTGAGCAGCGTCGCTTGGTCCGTCGTGCTCCTCCTGGCCGTCCCCGCCGTCCTCTACCGCGCGCTGATAGGCCGCCTCGAGTGGGCCGGGCTGCGCCTCGGCGACTGGCGCTTCGGGCTCGCCGCCGCGGTCCCGCTCGCCGTCGGCGCCGCGGTGCTGATGGCGTTCGCGAGCTCCGACCCCGGCCTAGCGACCACCTACCCCTGGCCAGGTCCGTGGGCGGGCCGCAGCCTCGCCACCATGGCCATCTGGCTCGTCGCCTACGCCTGCTACTACCTCTCGTTCGAGGCCTTCTATCGGGGCTTCGTGCTCGACGTCGCCACGCGCGCGGCCTCGCCGGCGGCGGCCGTGTGGTTGAGCGTCGTGATGGCGACGCTCGTGCACCTCGGCAAGCCCGTCGTCGAGGTGCTTGCGGCCGCCCCCGCCTCGCTCCTCTTCGCGGTGCTGGCCGTGCGCTCGCGGTCCGTCCTCTACCCCGCCCTGCTGCACCTGGTCATAGGCCTCTCGCTCGACGTGGCGGTCCTCGCGCGCGCCGGACACCTGCTCAACTGACCCGCTACCTGATACCGTCGAGGCGATGAAGGTACTCGTCACCGGAGCCCACGGCTTCCTGGGGAGTCACGTCAGCGAGGCCCTGCTCGCCAACGGGGACGCCGTTCGCGCTCTCGTCACCCCCTGGGGCTCGGACGCCAACCTCGCCCACCTCATGGGCGACGAGCGCCTCGAGGTGACGCGAGCCGACCTCACCGACGAGGCGAGTGTGCGCGGGGTCTGCGAGGGCGTCGACGCCGTCGTCCACGCCGCCGCCCGCGTGGCCGACTGGGGTCCGTGGGACGCCTTCTACCGCACCAACGTGGTCGGCACGAGGGCGCTGCTGCACGAGGCGGCAGGCGCGCGGTGCTCGCGCTTCGTGTTCGTGTCGAGCGTCGCGGTCCACCGCTACTCGGGGTTCAGGAACGCCGACCCCCGCACGCAGCCGCGCGACAACGTGCGCAACGCCTACGCCTACTCGAAGATCCTCGCCGAGGACCTCGTGCTCGGCGAGAAGCGGCTCGAGGGCGTCGTCGTGCGCCCGGGCCTCTGGCCGTTCGGCGAGCGCGACGCCACGTTCGGGAGGGTAGCCAACGCCATCCTGACCGGCACGCTGCCGCTCGTGCGCCGCGGCGCCACGGTCATCAACACGGCCTACGCGCCCAACTTCGCCCAGGGGGTGGTGCTCGCCCTCCACGCCCCCGCCGCCGCCCGCCACGTGTACGTGCTCGCCGACAACGGCATGCCGAGCTGGCGGGAGCTCTTCGACGCCATCGCGGAGGCCGTCGGCGGAGGCTCTCCTCGCCTGCGGCTCCCGGGTAGGCCGACGCGCGCGCTCGCCACGGGCGTCGAGGCGACCTGGTCGACCCTCTTCCCACGCACCGAGCCGCCCGTGACCAGCTACCGGGCCGGGCTGATGCTGAACGACGTCCACTTCTCCTTGCGCCACGCCGTGGAGGAGCTCGGGTACGCGCCGCGCTACACCTGGCGCGAGGGTATCGCCAGGAGCGTCGCCGCCTTGGGAGGCGCCCTCGGCGCCGCGCCGGGCGCGGCGCCGAGCGGCGGCAAACGCCAACGCCCCGGCCAAGCGGGACACAAGCGGTGAGGCGACGCAGCGTCTTCTTCGCCACCATCGCGGCCGGCGGCGGGCACGTCGCCACGGCGACGGCCCTCTCCGAGGCGCTGCACGCCGACCACGCGGGCGAGTTCGAGACCCGCGTAAGCGACGTCATGGCCGAGTTCGGCGCCGCCGGGCTCGACCGGCGCCACAAAGCGCAGTGGAAGGCCCTGCTCGCCCAACCGCGGCTCGTCAGGTGGGGGCAGAAGGTCATGGACCTGACGCCCGCCGTGACGCGCGCCTCGCAGGGCGCGCTCCTCGACTCGTTCGCGAGAAGCATCGCCAAGGAGCTGAACGAGCTCGCCCCGGACCTCGTGGTCGCGAACCACGGCTGGCTCGCGACGGTCTTCGCAGCGGCGCGCCGCCGGTACGGGCTCCGGACGCCCGTCGTCGTCTTCGCGACCGAGCCGTTCGACGCCAGCGCGCTGTGGTCGGAGCCACGTTCGGAGCTGGTGCTGGCACCCAGCCTGGCGGCGGCGGCCGACCTCGCGCGCCTGGGCGTGCACGAGGACAGGCTGCGGGTCGTGGGCTATCCGGTCAGGCAGGCCTTCCTCCATCCGAGCGCGCGCGGCGCCGCGCGCGCCGAGCTCGGCCTCGCCCCGGGCTTCACCTGCCTACTGTCGTTGGGGGCGGAGGGCGTCGCGGGCGAGGCGGTGGCCATGGTGGAGCGCCTGCTCGCGAGCGGCGTGGCCGTGCTGGCCGTGGCCGGGCGGAACGTTGAGTTGCGGTCGCGGCTGGAGGCCTTGAGCGAGGCGCGCACGGGCCTAACGGTGTTCGGCTTCACGGACAGGATGGCCACGCTCCTTGCCGCAGCCGACATCGTCGTTGGCAAGGCCGGGCCGGCCAGCACGATGGAGGCGTTGGCCGTCGGCAGGCCCGTTCTCGTGACGGCCTACGCCGGCCTGAACGAGCTGGCGGTGGTGCGGTTCCTCGAAGCGCATGGGCTCGGCGGCTTGACGAAGGTCGGCGAGGTAGGCCTGGCGGCGGCGACCTGGCACGACGCCCCGGAGCGCCTCGCCGAGGCGGCTCGCACGGCCGCCGCCCTCGACTTCCCGGGCATGACGTCGCGCTCAGCCGCGCTCATCGGCGCGCTGGCGCGCGGCGAGACGCTCCCCCCCGCGGACTCGACCGCACTGGGCCGCTTCGAGAGCGTGAGCAAGGCGACCCTCGCCGCCGCTCGAGACCGCCGGGCCGTACCAGTACACTGGCCCACGTGAGTACGCTCTGGCGCATGGCGCTGCGCAACCTCTTCAGACACCCCTGGCGCGCACTCGCCACCACCCTTGGCATCGGACTCGGCATCGCCGCGGTGCTCACGACCCTCTCCGTCGGGGCCAACGTCGAGGCGAACCTGCGCAGCGCGCTACAAGCGGCGGCCGGCAAGGCCGACCTCGTCGTTACGCCCGGTCCGGGAGGCCGGGCGGTCTTCGATGAGGAACCGCTCCTCGCCGCCGTCAGGGCAACGGCAGGCGTCAGGACCGCCTACCCCGTGCTCCAGACGCGCGCGGAACCGGTCCGGTCGGAGCGCGTCGTGGACCGTTCGGTCATCCCGGGCATCGACAGCGGCTTCCAGATCCAGGGCCGCCTCACGGAACACCCTGACGACCTGCCAGCGAGCCTCGACGGCGGCACGCTGCCCGCCCCCGGGTCGCTCGGCATCGCCATCGCGGACGGCTTCGCGCGCTCGCGGGGGATCGCGGTCGGCGACTCCGTGGCGTTCACCACCTCGGGCGGGCCAGCAGAGCTCACCGTGACCGGGCTCCTGGACGACGCCGTCGGGGTAGCGAGCACCAACGGGGGCCGCGTGGGCATCATGCACCTGGCCGACCTCCAACGTGTGCTCCGCCTGGAAGGGCGCGTCTCGAACCTGGAGGTTGAGGCCGTCAGCGCCGACCAGGTCGACGCCACGAGGCTCAGGCTCGCCGCCGTCGTCGGGGACGACTACACCGTCACCCTGCCAGCCACGACCGGTGACTTCACGTTCGGCATCGTCCAGACGTTGCAGTCGGGGCTGAGCGTACTGGCCGCCACGCTCCTCGCCCTCGGCGCGTTCCTCGCCTACAACAGCCTCATGGCGACCGTGGTCGAACGGGGCGGCGAGTACGCGCTACTACGCACCATCTGCATGACGCGCGGCGGCATCAGGCGGCTCGCCGTCTACGAGGCGGTGGTGCTCGCCGGCCTTGGCGTAGTGGCCGGCGTCCTGCTCGGCATCGCGCTCTCCTACCTCATGACGTACGTGAACGCCGCCACCCTCGGTTACGAGTTCAGGACGCTCGTGATCCCCGTCAAGAACGTGGTGGTGGCGAGCGTCCTCGGCGTGGCGGCGGCGCTCGTGGCCGGCGTCGTCCCCGCGCTGAACGCGGGCAAGGCGTCGCCGATAGCCTCGCTCCAGGCGACCGCCGGCCCCGTGGCGCGGAGCACGCTGTCGCTCGGCCTGCTCGCGACCGGGCTCGGCGTGGTCGCGGCCCTCCTGCCGTGGCCCGGCACCGCCGCCCTCTACGCCACTACCGCGGCGCTCGGGCTCTTCTTCGTAGGCGTCTCGCTCACCGCGCCCGCCCTGCTGCCGACCGTCAGCCGCATGGCGAGGGGCCCGCTTACCAGGCTCCTCGGCGCCCCGGGCCGGCTCGGCGCGGACGCGGCCCAGCGCAACGCCGGTCGCAACGGCGTGGCGATCGGCACCGTCGTGGTCGGCACGGGCCTCGTGATCGGCGTCGGGAGCATGGTGGCGAGCACCAACCGCGCCATCTCGGACTGGATCGACACGACCGTCGTCGGCGACCTGTTCGTGACGACCCCCGTCACGTTCCCGGACGACTTCGGCGCGCGGGCCGGCGCGGTACCCGGCGTCGACGTCGTGAGCGGCGTCAAGATCACGGCCGTGCGGTTCAGGGAGCTGGCCGATGACCAAGGGCCGGCGAGCGCTGGTCAAGGACCGGCGGCCGACAGTCGCGGGCGCTCCGTCGCGCTCGTGCTCGTGGACCCCGAGCGCTTCAACCCGCGGGGCGGCTTCGGGCGCTTCCAGTACCTGCCCGGTCAGGGCGACGACGAGGCGGGCTACCGCGCGCTCGTCGCCGGCCAGATGCTAGTGGCCAACACCATGCGCGACCGCTACGGCATCGGGCGCGGCGACAGCGTGGAGCTGCGGACCTCGGACGGCTTCGAGGCGTTCCCGGTGGGCGGCGTGGTCGTCGACTTCACGGGCGGGGGCGAGGCCGTCATCGGCAGCATCGGGAGCATCGAGCGGTTCGGGGGCGGCAACCCCAACCTCTACATCGTCACCGTCCTCCCGGGCGACACGCAGGCGGCGGTACGCGAACGGCTCATCGCGGCCTTCCCGGAGCTGGCCCTCGACGTCACCCTCAACGCCGACTACCGCCAGCACATCCTCGCCGTTACGAGCCAGGCGTTCGCCACGACGCGCATCCTCCTCGCCATCGCCGTGCTCGTGGCGGCGCTCGGCGTAGCCAACACGTTGGGCATGAACCTCGTCAACAAGGGCCACGAGATCGCCGTGCTGCGCACCATCGGCTTGACGCGGGGCGGGGTGCGGGCGCTCGTGACGGCGGAAGGCGTGATCGTGACGGCCATCGGCGCCGTGATCGGCGTCGGCTTCGGCCTGCTCCT
This sequence comes from Trueperaceae bacterium, assembly GCA_023954415.1. Taxonomy (NCBI): domain Bacteria; kingdom Thermotogati; phylum Deinococcota; class Deinococci; order Trueperales; family Trueperaceae; species Trueperaceae bacterium. The sequence continues at coordinate 432,570 of JAMLIB010000001.1, read as the reverse complement.
CGCCAACGTGATCACGAACGGCGCGGGCGCCCTGACGGGCTTCGTGCTGCAGACGCGGCTGCCGTGGCACCTGGTGCTGCTTGCCCTGCTGGCGTCGCCGGTCGTCGGGCTCGTCGCGTCGCTCTTCCCTGCCCGGCGGGCGGCCCGCATGGCACCGACGAAAGCCTTCGCCTCCTGGAGTGAGCATGTCTGAACGACCCTTCTCGATCTCGGCCCGCGACCTGCGCAAGACCTACCACCTGGGCGACGAGACCATCCCGGCGCTGGCAGGGGTCACCCTCGAGGTCGCCGTCGGCGAGTTCGTGGCCGTCATGGGCCCGAGCGGGAGCGGCAAGACCACGCTGCTGCACATGCTCGGACTCCTCGACCAACCCGACTCCGGCGCGGTGGAGGTGGCGGGGCGGAAGACGGCCGGGCTATCCGACGACGAGCTGACGGCCATGCGCCGCGACCACCTGGGCTTCATCTTCCAGTCGTTCGAGCTCATCCCGTCCTTGAGCGCCCGGGAGAACATCCTCCTCCCCGCCGAGGTGGCGGGGCGCCTCGCCGAGGCCCGCGCCAAGCTCCCCGGCCTCACCGCCCTGCTCGGCATCGAGGACCGCCTCGACCACCGGCCACGGCAGCTGTCCGGCGGTCAACGTCAGCGGGTCGCCCTCGCGCGCGCGCTCATCAACGACCCGGCCGTGGTCCTGGCCGACGAGCCGACCGGCAACCTCGACACGAAGACCGGCGCCGAGGTCCTCGCCCTCCTCCGGCGCGGGGTGGACGAGTCCGGCTGGACCGTCGTGATGGTCACGCACGACCCGGCCGCCGCCACGGTCGCGGACCGCATCGTCTTCTTGCGCGACGGCCGCGTGGCCGGGGACGTGAGCGCCAAGGGCACCGAGGTCCGTCAAGCGATCGACATGTTCCTGGCCAGCTGAGCGTCCGGACATGTTCAGGGCACTCGCCGGACTCGTAGCTCGTTACCCACGTTGGGTGTTGGGCGCGTGGTTCGTGGTGAGCGCCGTGTCGCTGCCGTTCGCCTCGCGGGTCGGCGACGTGTTGAACGCGCAGCCGGAGGCACCCCGCGATGGCACCGCGGCCGCGGTCCAGACCCTGCTCGCCACGGCGTTCCAGGGCGGCGAGGAAGTGACGCTCGTGGCCGTCGCGCACGGCGTGAGCGTGAGGGCGGGAAGCCCCGAGTACGCCGAGGCCCTCGACGACGTGAAGACGCGCCTCCTGCGCATCCCGGGAACGACCTCCGTGCGCGACTACCGCACCGCGAGCGGCCTCGACCTGCTCGACGAGGCGAACGACCTCTCGGTGCTCCTCGTCGGACTCGACGCCTCCGGCCTGACCGAGGGCAAGCGCGTCACCGAGGCCGTGCGCGCTGCCCTCGACAGCGTCGGGGCGCTGCGCTTCGACCTCTCCGGCGGCCCGGCGACCGTCGTCGAGCTCGAGCAGGTGAGCGAGCGCGACGCCCGCCGGGCCGAGGTGTTCGGCCTGCCCATCTCCCTCCTCATCCTCGTGGTGGCGTTCGGGGCGGTCGTGGCGTCCGTGCTGCCGCTCCTCAGCGCCGTCACGACGATCGTCACGTCGTTGGGCCTGCTGTACTTCGTAGGCCAGCAGATCGAGTTCGCCGTGTTCACCGAGACCATCGTCACGATGCTCGGGCTGGCGACCGGCATCGACTACGCGCTGCTCATCGTCAACCGCTTCAGGGAGGAGTTGCGCAGCACGTTCGACGCGCGCAAGGCCGCCGCGCGCACGGCCGAGACGGCCGGCAAGGCCGTGGCGTTCAGCGGCCTCACCGTGATAGTCGGGCTCATGGCGCTCCTCGTGCCGCCCGTCGCGTTCATCCGCTCCATCGGGGTCGGGGCCATGGTCGTGCTGTTCGTCAGCGTCCTCGTCGCGATCACGGCGGTGCCCGCCACGCTCGCGCTCCTCGGGCACCGCGTGAACTGGCTGCGCGTGACGAAGCGCGAGCCCGGGCTGCGCAGCCGCGCGTTCTGGCGGGGCCAGGCCACGCGCATCATGCGGCGTCCGCGCTTCTGGTTCGTGACGGGCGTGCTGGTGCTCGTCGGCCTCTCGCTACCGGGGCTCAGGATGCAGGTGGCCGACCCGGGCGCCCGCGGCCTGACATCGAGCACCGACGCCCGGCGCACCCTGAACGCGCTCGAGGGGCTCGGGCTCGAGGGACTGCTGAACCCGTTCGACGTCGTCGTCGACTTCGGCCCGGAGGGCTTCTACCGGCCCGAGAACGTGCGCAAGGTCTCGCTCCTCACGCAGCGGCTGCGCGAGCTCGAGCACGTGGCCGGCGTCTCGTCGCCCATGGCGCTCGAGAGCATCCCGAAGCTCTTCCTCTACCAGTACTACGCGACCGCCGAGCTCGCGCTGGCGAGCGAGATCGCGCCGCTCGCCCGGGCGACGGTGTCGGGCGACGGCCGCTACGCCCTCGCCAAGCTCGTTCCCGTCGGGGCGCTCACGCCGGCGCAGGGGGCGCAGGTCTACGAGGGGATCGAGGCCGCACTCTCCGAGCTGGGCCTGCGAGGCGCGATCGGCGGGGTGTACGTGCAGGGGACCGAGTGGACGCACGCGCTGTACGCCTACTTCCCGCTCGCGCTCGCGCTCGTGGCCCTCACCACGGCGTTCCTCCTCGGCATGGCCTTCAAGTCGCTCCTCATCCCCATCAAGGCCGTGCTGCTCAACGCCCTCACCGTCTGCGCCGCGTTCGGGGTCATGACGCTCGTCCACCAGGACGGGATCCTCTACCGCCTGTTCGGGCTGGGCGAGGTCCTGGGCTACGTCGACACGTCCGCCCCGCTGTTCATCTTCGCCATCGTCTTCGGGCTGAGCATGGACTACGAGGTCTTCATGGTGGCGCGCATCCACGAGGCGCACGAACGGGGCATGTCGGACCACGACGCGGTCGCCACCGCCATCTCGACTACTGGCGGCGTCATCACGAGCGCCGCCGCCGTCATGGTGACGGTGTTCGCCCTGCTCATCTTCTCGCACGTCGAGCTGATCCGCACCCTGGGGCTCGGCCTGAGCGTGGCGGTGATCCTCGACGCGACGCTCGTCAGGCTCGCCCTCGTCCCGTCGGTGATGACGCTGGCGGGCAGGTCGAACTGGTGGCTGCCGCGCTTCGGAGCGCGCCGCTCTGGCGAGCACGAGTGAACCGCCCCGGTCGCGCAGAGCCGCGGACGCCGGGCGGGCCGTCGGCCGCGACGCGCGGCGGCGGCCGGCGCGCTCGCCGCGTCACGTCGGGCGCCGGCGCGCTCGAGCGTCGCGCACTGCGTCGTTAACGCAACGCGTCGCGCAGGATGGTGGTCGCGCCCAAGGTCGTGGTCGCTATGCCGGGCGCGTCGAGGCGCCACGCGCCGTTCACTTGTAGGCTGAGCCCGCCCACGCCCACCGAGGCGGCCTGGACCTGCGCCGCGATGGCCGCGCCGAGCGTGAGGGGGGCGAACGTGAACTCGATGGCTACGGGCACGGTGCCACCGCCCGGCACCTGGACGGGCGCGAGCGCGACGGTAGCGGCCGTCGCGCCGCCCACGGAGAGCGTGGCCTGCGGCACCTCGGCGAGGTAGCCGATGAGGCCGGGGTTCGTCAACTCGCCTCGCAAGCTCAGCCTCACCCGGTCGATCGCCTCGAAGCGCAGCTCCGAGCCCGTGAGGGCCAACTGCGGCGCCGCCAGGCCGGCCGGCCTGGACAGCTCGCCCCGAGCCACGGTGAAGGTCGGGAACCGTTGCGGGGCGCCGAGGACGTCGATGGTGACGGCAGCGTCGAAGCGGTACTGGACGGGGTTGCCGGCGACGAAGTTGGCGATCACGTCGAGCAGGGCCGGGGCGGCGCCGAGGGGCACCTTGACGTCGAGCACGAGCGGCGCGCTGGCGCGGGCAGGGAGATCGATGCCTCCACGGAACGAGGAGGCCGCCGCCCGCGCATCCCTCAGGTACAGGTCGCCGTCGAGGCCGGCGAGGCGCACGCCGACCGGGTTCGGGTTCTCGACGGTGAGCGCCAGGCGGAAGAGCGCGGAGCCGTCACCCACGCCGGGAGGGTCGATGCGGACGAAGCCAGAATCGGCGGCGTTCAGCTTGAACGTCGGCGGTGAGAGGACGGCGGCGCCCGGGGCGCAGGCCGCGAGCAGCGCGGCGCCGGCCAACACGGCAGCGAGGAGCGTGGCGAAAGAGCGGGCCTTCACGCTGCCCAGCGTACCCGGCGCCGCGAGCAGCGCGCAGTCGGTTAGTTCGCAGGTCGGCCGCTACCGGTATCATCCGGCATGACCGCCCCCGAGCCGTCGACCGTGGCGCGCGAGGTGCGCGACGCGGTGGCGGTGCTCACCCTCGACCGCCCGGAGCGCCGGAACGCGCTCTCGCGCGCCTTGCGAACCGACCTCACCGCCGCCCTGGCGTGGGCGGAGAGCGACGCAGCCGTGCGAGCGGTCGTGCTGACGGGAGCGGGCAAGGCGTTCTGCGCCGGCCTCGACCTGGCCGAGTTGGAGGGCACCCTCGCGTACGACGAGGCGAAGCATAGGCGCGACTCCGAGGAGTTGGCAGAGCTCTACCTACGGCTGCTCACCCTCGCGAAGCCGGTGATCGCGGCCGTCAACGGCCCCGCGGTGGCCGGCGGGGCCGGGCTCGTGAGCGCCTGCGACCTCGCGGTGATGGGGCGGGGCGCTACGCTCGGCTACACGGAAGCGCGCATCGGCTTCGTGGCCGCGCTCGTCGGCGTGCTGCTCGTGCGCCAGGTGGGCGAGAAGCACGCCCGCGACCTGCTCCTCAGTGCGCGCCTCGTCGGGGCCGAGGAGGCCGAGCGCATGGGCATCGTCAACACCGTGGTCGCCGACGACGAGGTCCTCGAGTCGGCGTGCGCCAAGGCGGCGGAGCTCGCCCGCAACGCGCCCGGCTCGCTCGCGCTCACGAAGCGGCTGCTCCTCGAGGCGCCGGGCCGTCCCCTCGAGGAGGGGCTGCGGCTGGCCGTCGCCATCAACGTCGCGGCCAGGACGGGCGAGGAGCTCGCCGAGGGAGTGCGCGCCTTCCTAGAGCGGCGCGAGCCACGCTGGCGAGCGTGAGCGCCCGACCCTCGCGTCGCCTCCACGCTCAGCAACACCTTGCTTCGCATGAGGCGACGCAGTACGCTACTAAGCATGTGTAACTTACACACGATCCTGGGCTCGCGCGCATGACGGGTACGCCGCGCGTGCTGCTCCTCTGCGGCGGTCGCTCCGCGGAGCACGAGGTGTCGCTCGCGTCCGCCCGGGCGGTCATGGCGGCCGCCGCAGAGCTGCCCGTCACCCCAATCGTGATCGGCAAGGACGGCAGTCTGCTCGGGCCAGCCGCGTCGCGGCGGGCGCTCGCCCTCGCGCCGGGGCAGGCGCCGACCGAGCCCGCCGCCGAAACCCGATCGGGCGACGCGCGGGCGGACCGGTGGGGCGACGCGCATGATGGCCCACGGGGCGACCTGCAGACGCACCAACCGCATGATTCGCAGGCGGACGAACGAGACGACCCGAGAACGAGCCCACAGGCGAACCTGCAGGCGAACCTGCAGGCGAACCTGCAGGCGAACCTGCAGGCCAACCTGCAGGCGACGTTGCGGGGCTTCGACGTCGTCTTCCCCCTCCTCCACGGTCCTTACGGCGAGGACGGCCGCGTCCAGGGGCTCCTCGACGTGATGGGCATCCCCTACGTCGGCTCCGGCGTCCTCGCCAGCGCGGTCGGGATGGACAAGCTGGCGATGAAGGCGGCGTTCGCCGCCCACGGCCTCCCACAGGTCGCCTACGAGCCCGTCACGAGCCGCGGCTGGCGGACGGCGCCGGAGGAGGTCCGCGCCCGCCTCGGGCGCCTCGGGTATCCGCTGTTCGTCAAGCCGGCCAACCTCGGCTCGAGCATCGGCATCTCCAGGGTGGCGGACGCGGCCGGCCTGGAGGAGGCCTTGGCGACGGCGCTGGCGCACGACCGCCGCGTGATCGTGGAGGCCGCCGCCGTCGGCGCGCGCGAGCTGGAGGTCGCGGTCCTCGGCAACGATGCCCCGGCTGCCAGCCCCGTCGGCGAGGTCAAGTACGCGAGCGCGTTCTACGACTACGAGGCCAAGTACTCCGACGGGCTCGCCGAGCTCTGCGTGCCGGCGGACGTTCCGGAGGCGGTGGCGGCGGCCTGCCGGGAGGCGGCGCTGCGCGCCTTCACGGCCATCGACGCCAGGGGGTTGGCGCGCGTCGACTTCTTCTACCTGCCGGACAGCGGCGCGCTGCTCCTCAACGAGATCAACACCATGCCGGGCTTCACGCCGCACAGCATGTACCCGCGGCTCTGGGCGCAGGCCGGCGTCGCCTTCCCCGAGCTCGTGGGGCGCCTATTGACCCTGGCCCTCGAACCCGGTTAGCCGGCGCGCCGGCCAGCCGGCACCTGCTATACTCTCGCGCAACGCTGCACGATGGAGGCCGGACCGCTACCGAAGCCGACACCAGTACCACCGTAACGGCACCGGCCACCGAGGCTCGCGAGCCGCGAGCCGAAGCGTCCGAGGGTGCGGTTCGCCCACTCGAGAACCTGAACGGGGCGCGGGTGCTCATCCTGAACGCCTCTTTCGAACCCCTGCACGTCTGCTCCGTGAAGCGCGCGGTGACGCTCCTGATGCACGACGTGGTCGAGCGGGTCGAGGACTCCGGCTACTTCCTGCGCTCCCCCAACGCCCTCTTCCCCGTGCCTAGCGTGGTCAAGCTGCACCGCTTCGTGCGCGGACCGTTCAGGCAGCGCGTGGCGTTCAACCGCAAGAACGTCTTCCGCCGCGACGACCACACCTGCCAGTACTGCTCACGCCATACGTTCGACCTGACGCTCGACCACGTGATGCCGCGGAGCCGGGGCGGCGGGACGACCTGGGAGAACGTCGTGGCCTGCTGCAAGGCCTGCAACGCCAAGAAGCGCGACCGGACGCCCGAGGAGGCTGGGCTGCGCCTGCTGCGCAAGCCGTACGCGCCGCGCTTCATGTTCTCGAGCGCCTACGGGGTCATGCCCGACATAGACCCGATCTGGGAGCGCTACCTGCCCGCTCATCGCGGGAGGCCCTGACGCACCCCCGAGCCATGCCCCGCCGTGGGCGTGGGGCGGGCGATCAGCGCGGCAACCGCACCAACAGCGGCGTCTTCTCCAAGGCCGTGAAGCCGAGCGAGGCGAGGATGACGCCGAGCTTGGGGTCGGCCGAGCCCTGGGTCGTGTGCACGTTACCGACCGGGCTCCTCCCCGCCAGCTCGCGCAAGGTGCTGACCACCAGCCGCCTGAGCATCTCGCTGTCGCCCCGGTGGCTCCTGAGCACTCCGACGGCCGTCAGCTCGTAGCTCGCGTCGAGCTCCTGACTCGTGGCGCCGGTGAACGCGTAGCCGACCGGGTCCTGGTCGAGCCCGTCACGCGCCACGAACCAGAGGTCCGGCTGGAACGCCCCGGCCTGGCGCTTCATGTACGACCACCTGGCGTCGCCGACGCGCCCGCCCTCGCACGCCTCGAACAGCTCACGGAAGCCCGCCTCGCTGTCGGGCTGCCAAGCCTCGAGGACGAGCGGCCGCCCGAGGGGCGGGACCTCCGTGAGCTCGAAGCGCATGCGGCGCACCTCGTCGCGCTCGAAGCCGAGCGGCGCGAGCAGGTCCTCGAGGGCGCGCGCCGTGGCGGAGCCGAGCAGGTGGAGTGGCACCGTCACCGCCTCCGGCGCCTCGCGGCCGATCACGTGCTCGATCAGCGCCACGAGCGCCGCCGGGTCGCCGGCATGCCACACGCTCGTGATGGTCGCCGTACGCGCGCCGGCCCCCTTGGCGCGCACCTCGACGAACAAGCCGGCGCTCGGCTCCGAGCCGGGCCGGGAGTTGACGTAGCAGCGCGCGGCGTCGGCCACCGGGTCCTTCAGGCGCGCGTTGAGGCGCACGGCGAGCCCGTGCGGATCGGCGTGCCCCACGAAAGCGAGGGCGCGGCCCATGAACCACACGAGTTCGTCGGGCTCGAGGTTGCGAATCACGAGGACCCAGTCTAGCGTGCCTCGCCGCCAGCGTCACAGACGGGCCTGTCGCCGGTGAGGCGACCAACGAACGGGTCCGTGGCCCGAGGGTCCGGCCAGGCCGTGAGGCGGCTCAAGGTCACGGGCGCGGCCGGCCCGCCGGCGCGGTTATGCTCGTGGGCATGGCTAGCCCGCGCATACTGGCAGGCAGCGCGAAAGGCAGGGTGCTGAAGGTGCCGCCGCGCGGGACGCGGCCCAGCCCGTCGCGCCTGCGCGAGGCGCTCTTCGACATCATCGCCTTCGAGCCCCGCGGACGGTTCCTGGACCTCTACGCGGGCAGCGGCGCCATGGGCCTCGAGGCGGCGAGCCGAGGGTGGGACGCCGTCTGTGTCGACCTGTCACGCTCGGCGGCGGCCGTCATCCGCGACAACGCCCGGGATCTCGGGCTGGGAGTCGAGGTGCTCGTCGGCGACGCGGTGGCGTACGCGCAGGCCCACCCGGGCGAGTTCGACGTCCTCGTCGCCGCCCCCCCGTACCCTGACGACCTGCTGACGATCTTCGCGGCGCTCCTGGCCTCCGGCGCCGTCGGCCCGAGCGGCCTGTACGTGTTCCAACACCCGAGCGAGATGGCCTCGCCAACGCTCCCCGCCCCCCTCGCGGGCGCGGACGTGCGGCGGAAGCAGTACGGCACCAACACGCTGACGCTCGTCAGAGTGCCGGCTTGAGGCCGTAGACGCGGCGCCCCCGGGGGCGCCGTTGCGCCCGAGGCACCGTTGCGGCTGGGGCACCGTTGCGGCTGGGCGCCGTTGCGCCCGAGGCGCCGCGACACCTGGGCGCGCCCCGACGGTCGGCCGCGGCCCCTCGGCACCGACCGGCTCGAAGCCGCTCGTTGACGTTCCACATGCTGCAAGGGACGCGCCGGGTCGCGTGCTAGAGTGCCCTGTTGACTCCGCAGCGGGCGCGCCGGCCAGCAGCCGTTGGCTTCGAAGCGCGCCAGGCGGTAAGCACCCCTGGGCTCCCCCAAGGTGAGCGTCCAGGCGCCTGCGCGGAAAGGTCCTTGACGAGATGCTCGGATTCGTTCAGAAACTGTTCGACAACAACGACCGCGAGGTCAGGCGCTTCCAGGCGGAGGCCGTCAACGCGGCCAGCGCGCTGGAGGCCAAGACGGAGGCCATCGAGAACCTGGCCGAGGCCTACGCCGCCCTGCGCCGCCGGCACCTGGAGGGCGGCGAGAGCCTCGACGCGCTCCTGCCGGAAGCCTTCGCCCTCACGCGGGAGTCGGCGAAGCGCTACCTCGGCCTCAGGCATTACGACGTCCAGTTCATCGGCGGCGCCGCCCTGCATGCCGGGCGCATCGCGGAGATGAAGACGGGCGAGGGCAAGACGCTCGTCGCCACCCTCGCCTTGGCGCTCAACGCGCTCTCGGGCAAGGGCACTCACCTCGTCACCACCAACGACTACCTGGCCAGGACCGGCGCCGAGTGGATGGGTCCGGTCTACCGCGGCCTCGGCCTCAAGGTCGGCGTCATCCAGCACGACACGGACGGCGCCAAGCGGCGCGAGGCCTACCGCAACGACGTCACCTACATCACCAACTCCGAGTTGGGCTTCGACTACCTGCGCGACAACATGGCGTTCCGCCCCGACCAGCTCGTGCTGCGCGAGGACACGCCCCTCAACTACGCCATCATCGACGAGGTCGACTCCATCCTCATCGACGAGGCGCGCACGCCCCTCATCATCTCCGGGCCCGCCGAGCTCGCCACCGACAAGTACTACACGATGGCCAAGATCGCCACGCAGCTCGAGAAGGGCGAGCCCGCCGAGGGCGACAAGCCCGCGACCGGCGACTACTCCGCCGACGCCAAGTCGAAGGACATCCACCTCACGGAGGCCGGCATCACGAAGGCCGAGAAGCTCATCGGCATCGACAACATCTTCAGCCCGGAGAACATGGAGATCGGCCACATGCTGCGCCAGGCGCTGCGCGCGGCCGAGCATTACCAGCTCGACCAGGAGTACGTGAAGGACGACAACGGCCAGATCGTGATCGTCGACGAGTTCACCGGCCGCCTCATGCCGGGGCGGCGCTTCGGCGAGGGCCTGCACCAGGCCATCGAGGCCAAGGAAGGCGTGAAGATCGAGCGCGAGAACCAGACGCTCGCCACCATCACTTACCAGAACTTCTTCAAGCTCTACGGCAAGATCGCCGGCATGACGGGCACCGCCAAGACGGAAGAGAAGGAGTTCCAGGAGATCTACTCGACGGACGTCCTGGTCATCCCGACGAACAAGCCCGTGATCCGCAAGGACGAGGAGGACATCGTCTTCCGCACGGAGGAGGGCAAGTTCGCGAACGTCGTCGAGGAGATCGCGGCCGTGCACGCCACGGGCCAGCCCATCCTCGTCGGCACCGTGACGATCGACGCCTCCGAGCGGCTCTCCAAGCTCCTCAAGCGCCGCGGCATCCAGCACGAGGTCCTCAACGCCAAGTACCACGGCCGCGAGGCCGAGATCGTGGCCCAGGCCGGCAGGTCGGGCGCCGTCACCATCAGCACGAACATGGCCGGCCGCGGCACCGACATCGTGCTGGGCGGCAACGCCGAGTGGCTCGCTCGTCAGCTGCTCGAGCGCGAGGGCTTCGACCGCTACGACTCCGACACGGAGCTCTTCATCAAGGCCATCATGATGCGCAAGCCCGACGAGGCCCGCGCCGCCCTGGCGAAGCTCGACGGCCTGAGCCCCGACATCCTCCCCCGCCTCGAGAGCCTGCGCGACGAGGCCGACGCCGACCACGTGAGGGTCGTCGGCCTTGGCGGGCTGCACATCATCGGCACCGAGCGCCACGAGTCGCGCCGCATCGACAACCAGCTCCGCGGCCGCGCCGGCCGCCAGGGCGACCCGGGCTCGAGCCGCTTCTACGTGTCGTTCGAGGACGACCTCATGCGCCTCTTCGCCAACGAGCGCGTGCTCGGCATGATGGACCGCCTCGGCATGGACGACTCGCAGCCCATCGAGGCCCGCATGGTGACCGGCGCCATCGAGCGCGCCCAGAAGCGTGTCGAGGACCGCAACTTCGGCATCCGCAAGCAGCTCCTCGAGTACGACAACGTCATGAGCAAGCAGCGCGAGGTCATCTACGCCCAGCGCCGCGAGGTCCTACTCGGCAACGACATGTCCGACGACGTGCAGGAGATGATCGCCAACTACGTCGACGCCCAGGTCCAGCGCTACCTGAACCCGCAGCTCGAGCACGAGGAGCAGGACGTGACGGCGCTCCGCACGTCGGTCGCCGATGCCGTGCCCGTCTTCGAGGGCATGGACTTCGAGAAGTACCGGGGCAAGCAGCCCGACGAGGTCACGGACGAGCTCGTCGAGCAGATGGAGACGGCGTACCAGGCGCGCGAGGCCGAGCTCGGCGCGCCGCTGCTGCGCGAGCTCGAGCGCTTCATCGTCCTCCAGGTCGTCGACCAGCACTGGAAGGAGCACCTCCACAACATGGACGTGCTGCGCCAGGGCATCGGTCTGCGCGGCTACGGGCAGCGCAACCCCCTCCAGGAGTACGCGTTCGAGGGTTACAACCTCTTCGAGGAGATGAACGCCAACATCCGCCTCAACGTCGCCAAGCTCCTCTTCCGCGTCCAGGTGAACGTCGATCAGCGCCTGGAGCGGCGCCAGCAGCGGCAGGCACCGGTCCAGTACAGCCAGGCCGAGTCGGGCGGCATGACCGCTGCGGCCGCGGGCGGCCCGCAACGCGCGGCGGGGCCGGCGCGCGGCTCCGGGCCCACGTCGCCCATCCGCGTGGAGGACAAGGTCGGCCGCAACGACCCCTGCCCCTGCGGTAGCGGCAAGAAGTACAAGCACTGCCACGGGCGCGATCAGGAGGCGCACGCCTGAACGCCTCCTCCGCCACCCTGGCGGCGCCCCGGCGCGTCGACACGTTCAGCGAGCACCTCCACGCCCGGGCCGCGGCGGCGCGCTCCGTCGTCTGCCTCGGCTTGGACCCGCGCCCGGACGCCCATCCGCTGACAGCGGGCAAGGCCGGCGCCCGCGAGACGGCGAAGGCCGTCGCCGACTACCTCGTAGCCGTGCTCGACGCGGCGCATGACCTCGTGGCGTGCTGCAAGCCGCAGTCGGCGTTCTTCGAGGCGCTCGGGCTGCCCGGGCTCGAGGCGCTCGCCACCGTCATGCACCACGCGCGCAGCCTCGACCTCCCCGTGATCCTTGACGCCAAGCGCGGCGACATCGGCTCGACCGCCGAGGCCTACGCGAACGCCTACCTGACCGAAGGCGACCTGGCGGCGGACGCCCTGACCGTCAACCCGTACCTGGGCCTAGACACGCTCGAGCCGTTCATCGCGGCCGCGCAGAAGCATGGGCGCGGCCTCTTCGTGCTCGTGCGCACGTCCAACCCCGGCAGCGCCGACCTCCAGGAAGCGCCCTCCGCCGCGGGCGAGCCGCTCTACCTCCGGTTGGCGAACGCGCTGAACGAGCGCGCCGCGGCCCTGCCGCGCGATGCGTGGGGTTACACCTCGCTCGGCGCCGTCGTCGGAGCCACCCAGCCGGCCGCGAGCTCGGAGCTGCGCGGCAAGCTGCCAGCGAGCCTGTTCCTCGTTCCCGGTTACGGGGCCCAGGGCGGGAGCGCCGCCGATGCCACCCACGCTTTCGACGCCAACGGCTGGGGCGCCGTCGTCAACGCGGCCAGGAGCATCACGTACCCCGCCGGAGCGGCCTCGGCCGCGACCCTGAGGGAGGTCGGCGCCGCGGCACGCTCCGCCGCCGCGAGCATGCGCGGAGACCTGGAAGAGGCGCTGGCGGCCAGGAGCTAACGGCTCGGCGTGCTCAGGTAGCCCATCAACGCGGTCGGGGCTACGTTGGTGCGCACCCGCCACAGCAGGCCGAGGAGCGTCCCGAAGCCTACCTCCGGGCCGTCGAAGACCGCCGCGTACACCCGCACCCCGCTCAGGTCGGGGAGGTCGAACGCGAACGCGGACAGCTCCTCACCGGGGGCGACGGCGTAAGGCCAGAAGCCGTTCTTGCCCGGTTGGCTCGCGACGACGTACATGCGCGAGCTGTTGTGCGTGATGAACAAGCTCTTGGCCGTCTCCTCCGGCGCCGAGATGTAGGCTGAGACGCGCACGGCGCAGTTGGAGAGCGCGGCGAGCGCGTCGTTGGGGCGCGTGCCGGCATCCGGGTCCGGGCGCACCACGAGCAGGCGTGGGTAGACCGTCCAGTTCCAGATGATCGCCCAGAACGACGTGCGGCGACCGTCGGACTGGTCCGTAGCCAGCAGCGCGGCCGGCCTGATCGCCCTTGACACGCGGGCGAGCGCCTCGCCCATGTCGGCGAGCAGCTCGGCGACGTCGGCGGGGGCGTCGTACCGGCCGGGGGACACCTCGTACCAGGCGAGGAAGCCGCCAAGCATGGCCGCCCAGGTCTCGCCCGTCAGCTCGCCTTCCGCCCAACTCCGGGGCAGCAGCTCGCGCTCGACGAGGTACTTGACGCTCCCGTAGCCGGGGGAGCCGGGGTCCACCGGCACCGGCTCGTCGTACTGCAAGGGCGGCAGCGCAGGCTCGACGAGCTCGACGGCGCGGCGCAACGCCACGGCGGCGTCGAGGCCCGTGGGGGGCCGGCTCAGCGAGGCCCCGTCGAAGTCGGCGGCCAACTCGGCCTGACAGATCTGGGCGAACGCCGCGGTGGCCAGCGGCAAGACGAGGGTCGCCAGGGCCAGGACCGCCCACGGGAAACGAGAACGCATGGGTCGAGTGTACCGGCCCATGCGTGGAGGTGGTGAGAGGCCCGGTGCGGGCTTCGAGGCGGCTCTAGCCGACGACCCGCCGGCCGGCCGGCTGGCTCAGAGGCCGCCCAGAAGCGTGTACTGGCTCGCGGCCGGGGCCCCGGCGCGGTTGGACGCCGAGTAGACGAGCAGGTAGTCGCCCGTGATGACGCTCACCGTGCCGCCGTTGCCGATGGGCCCGAGGAGCCGTTGGCCGGCGCCGTTCACGACCTCGAGGCGTAGGTCGACCGGGTTGCCGGCGGACGTGATGAACTCGATGGAGCCGGAGGCCGAGGCGCGCCAGTAGTCCTTGTCGTACATGAGCTCGATCGCGCCGCGGTCGCCCGTGGCGCTGTCCACGTCGAACAGGGTGGCGGTGGCGATGGAGTCGTTGGTCTCGGACTCATCCATCTCGGCCTCGCCGAAGAAGTACAGGCTCACGTCGGAGGCGCTCGCGCCCGTGTTGACTACGCGGGCGTAGTAGGCCGACGAGCCGCCGGCCGGGATGATCACGCAGCTGCCGCGGCAGCTGACCGTGTCCGTGATGGCCTGGGCACCGATGTCGTCGGCGGCCGTGATGACGAGGCCACCGCGCTCGGGAGCGTAGTAGCGCGCGCTGGAGCTGCTGGCGACGATGTCGTAGTTGGTCGGGTTGCGCAGTTCGAGGTCGAGGTCCTGGTTGAGCTCGATGTAGACGACGTCACTGGAGCCGCTCACGCCGGCGGGCACCGTGAGCATGAAGTTGAGCCACTGGCCGGCCGCGACCCTGCCGCTCCACACCGGAGTCCCCGGGCTGGCGTTCGCGCTGACCGTGTAGTCGGCCGGCGGCGGGCCGGGAGTGACGGTGATCTTGCAGGCCGAGAGCAGGAAAGCGACGGCGGCCAACGCCACGCCGGTCGATTTGAAACGCTTCATGAAGAGGCCTCCTTCCGAAAGTCCTAGCGCGCACTCTAAGGCGCGACTCGGTGAACGACGTGGGCAGCGGCCTCGCGGCCCTTAATGAAGCACCCATCTTCGTGCCGGCCCGTGAACGCTCGCCCGCAGCCGCGCGCTCACTCGAGCACCATCACGTAGGCGTACAGGTCGGGCCCGCCGGCATGCACCTCGAGCTCCAGGTCCGGGTGCGCCGCCGCGATCCGCTCGACGAGCCGCGCGACGCGCTCGGCGGCCTCGGTGGAGTGGAACAGGGTAGCGACGCCGTAATCCGCGGCGCGGGCTTCCAGCAGCGCGAGCAAGCAGGCGTCCGCGTCGCTCTCCGCCACGAGCAGCACCCCGTCGGCCAGCCCTATCGCGTCCCCGACGCGCACGCTCACGCCGTCGATGTCGGCGTCGCGGCTCGCACGGGTCACCTCGAGCGTGAGCGCTCCGTCCGCAGCCGAGCGCATCTCCTCGTAGAGGGTGTCGGCGTCGACCGCCTCCTGGAAGAGCACGGCGGCGGCGAGGCCCTGACCGATCGTGCGCGTCGGCAGGACGCGCACGTGCTTCTCTAGCACCAGCTCGGCGACGCGCTCGGCAGCCATGATGATGTTCTTGTTGTTCGGCATGACGATGACGCTCTCGGCCCCCACGCTGCGCACGGCGTCGGCGATGTCCTCGACGGACGGGTTGTCCGTCTGGCCGCCGCCCACCACCCGCACTCCCAGACTGCGGAAGGCCTTCGTGATGCCGTAACCGTTGGCTACCGCGACGGCGGCGCTGGCCGGCGCCTCGGCCTTCGCAGCGTCCACGTCGGCGAGGATCTCGGAGTGCTGCTCGCTCATGTCCTCGACCTTGGAACGCACCATGCGCCCGTAGCGCGCGACAGCGGCGAGCAGCTTCTCCGGCTCCTCGGTATGGATGTGGCCCTTGACGAACCCTTCCGCTCCCACGACGAGGAGCGAGTCGCCGAACGGCGCGACGAGCTCGCGGATGGCGCTCGTCGGGGCCGTGACGTCGGCCAGGAGGAACTCCGTGCAGAAACCGAACGCCTCCTCCTCGAACTGCTCCTGCGCGCGGCGCTCGATCTTGGGGGGAGGCGGCAGGTCGCGGCCGTCGAAGTAGGCGAGCAGGCCGTCGAGCAGGTGAACGTAACCGAGGCCGCCGGCGTCGACCACGCCGGCCTGCTTGAGGATTGGAAGCAGCTCCGGGGTCCGCTCGAGCGAGCGTCTGCCCGCGGCGAGGACCTCGCGCAGGACGCCTTCCGGCGCCACGCCGTTCACGCCGGGACGCGCGTGGGCGGCCAGGAGGGACTTCTCCCCCGCCTCGGCGGACTCGCGCACGACCGTCAGTAGCGTCCCCTCGACGGGCTTCATGACTGCGGCGTAGGCCGCCTCGGAGCCGGACAGGAGCGCGTCGACGAGGGCGGTCGCGTCCACGTCGTCACGGACCTTGATGGAGTCGGCGAAGCCCTTGAGGACCTGCGAGAGGATGACGCCGGAGTTGCCGCGGGCGCCGAGGAGCGAGCCGTAAGACAAGGCGCGCGCCACCTGCTCCATGCGCTCGTGGTCCTGCTCGGTGAGCTGCCGCCGCACGGACTGCAGCGTGAGGTGCATGTTCGTGCCCGTGTCGCCGTCCGGCACGGGGTAGACGTTGAGGGCGTTCACCTCGTCGACGTGCACGCCGAGCCACTCAGTGGCGAACACGAAGGCGCGCGCGACGTCCTGGGCGGACCATGCGGTGACCGGCGCGCGCTCAGCCACGGCTGACACCGACGACCTTCACGCGCACCTGGTCGAGGCGGATGCCGGCCAGGTGCTCGGCGGCGTAGCGCACGCGCTCGCGGACCGAGTCGGCCACGACGGGGATGTTCACGCCGTAGGCGACGACGACGTGCAGCTCGACGTCGGCGCGGTCACCGCCGTTGGGGTGCTCGACGACGACGCCCTCGTCGACCTGACTGGCGCCGAGGATGCGTCTGATGCCCTCCGAGAAGCTCGCCGGCGCCATGCCGACGACCCCTGGCACCTCGTGAGCCGACAGGCCGATGATGCTTGCGAGCGCGCCGTCCGACACGCGGACCTGGTCCACGGCTCGGGGTGCGGACTTGGCCGCCTTGGACTTCCCGCGCGCCTCGGACTTCGGCTTGGCGAACGTGCCGAGGATGCCCGTGACGCCCTTGGCGGACGCCTTCTTCTTGCTCGCGCCCACCGCCTGTTGACCCGCCTCTAGCGGGCCTTCGGCCGGGGCCGGTGAGGTCTCGTCGGCCGGCCGCCCGGTCGCGGCGTCGGCGGCGTGTTCGGTCTCGTCGTCCATGCCTCAACCTTCCTGGCGCTCAAGGGCGCCGGCTGCCACGCGCGTTACGTTCCGCATTGTAAGGGAGCCGTCGTGCTTCCCGTTGATCGCGACCGGCGCGAACGACGGCCATCACTCCATGCCGGCCAGGAAGCCGATCTTCCTCAGCGCCCGGATCAGGTCCATGGCCGTGATCTCGCCCGCGTCGTACTCCACCGCGACTCGACCGGCATCGCCGGGCGTGACCTCCATCACCCCCGGCACGAACCGCAGAGTCGCCATGACGCGCTCGCGCGCCTCCGGCGTGTCCATGCCCCGGACGCCCATCAGGACCCTGGCCGTGGCGTCAGCCACGCCTGCCCTCCGCCCACGCGGCCGCGCGGGTCCCGAGCACGAGCGTCAAGGTCACGTGGTCGTCCTCCAGGTACCCCTCGCCGAGCAGCGCCGTCCGCAAGGCGTCGTCGGTCCGCGGCGTGCGGAAGACGAGGTCGTAGACCCCCGCGTCGTAGGCGCTCTTGACCAGCGCCCCGGCAAGAGCGGCGCGCGCCTCCGCCGTCGCATCCTCATGCGCGGCGAGGCGATGGGCGTGAACCGTGGGGCGCTCCCCCGTCCAGACGGCCTGCGCCAGGAGGAAGCCCGCGAGCTCGGCACCGGCCGTAGAGTCGGTGGCCGCCGAGTCCACGACGGCAGCGTCGCCGACCTCGGCGACGAACGAATGGCCGCTGCGCTCGAAGAACCGCAAGGCGGCGAGGTTGACGGCCCGCTCGAGGCCGTGCCTGGAGGAGTAGGCGCCGTCCAACTCGGCCAGTCGCTCTAGGTCCCCTGCGACGAGCGGCCTGATGCTGATGCTCATGCCCCGAGTATACGTAAGCCGTCTCAGACGACCAGGTCGCGCACCGCGCGCTCGGAGGCGACCGGGTCCCACGGCGCGTAGCCGGCCTCGGCGAAGTAGAGGCCCTGCGGGCCGACGTTGTGGCCCGCGCGCCGGCGGTCGCGCGCGGCCAGCAGCGCGGGCATGTCTGACGGCGCCAGCTTCCCCTTCCCCACCCACAGGAGCGTTCCGACGATGGTGCGGACCATGTTGCGCAGGAAGCCGTCCGCGGCGATGTGCAGGCGCACCTCGCCGCGCTCGAGGCGCAGCTCGCAGAGGTGCACGGTGCGCACGGTCGACCTGGTCTCCTGGGTGGCGAACGTCGAGAAGTCGTGGGTGCCGAGCAGGTGGCGCGTGGCCGCGGCCATGGCGCCCAAGTCGACGTGCCGGTGGACGGCGAGCACGCGTTCGCGCTGGATGGCGATGCCGCGCGGGTCGTCGCGCATCACGCGCATGCGGTAGAGGTAGCGGCGGTAGAGGCAGTGGAACTGCGCCTGGAAGTCGGGCGCTGCGTCCGCCACGCGAACGACCTTGACGTCGGGCGGCAGGTGGGCGTTGAGGGCGAGGCGCAGCTTCTCGTTGGGTTGGGTCCACGTCGTGTCGACGTGGGCGACCATGGCGAGGGCGTGGACGCCGGCGTCCGTGCGACCCGCCGCCAGCACGCTCGAGTGCTCGCCCGGCAGGGCGGCGAACGCGCCCTCCACGGTGGCCTGGACGGTGCGCTCGCCGCCCGCCTGACGCTGCCAGCCGAGGAAGGCCGTGCCGTCGAACTCGAGGGTCAGGCGCAGGCGCCTCTGGTCGGCCGCGCTCGGCGAGGGCGGCTCGGCGCGTCCTGCCGGCACGTCAGGCGCGCCTGGCGCCGCCGGTCGCGACGACCGGTCCGCCGCTCAACCGCGCCCAGCGGCACACGAGGGGCGCGAGGACGGTGCCGGTGAGGCCGATGACGAGGTAACGCAGGTAGCCCGGCAACGGCGCGTGCCTCAGCTCCTCGGGCATGAGGGACGAGGTGGCGCCGAGCACTGCCGCCACGAGCACCACCCCCACGACGCCCATGGCGAGGCGTGTGACAACGCCCCCGCCGGCGCGGTGCGTCACGAGCTCGGGGCCGACGATGAAGGCCGAGGCGACCGCGAGGAAGACGTGCGAGGCCTCCGTGGTGAAGAGCAGGTGGACGACGAGCGGCACGAGGAGCCCGAGCGCGACGACGGCGGCCTTGCCGGGCGTGAACGCCAGGCGCCGGGCGAACTGGGCGACGGTAACGACGAGCAGGCCGACGGCCAGGCCGCCGAGGATGTCGCGGGGGTAGTGAACGCCGAGGTAGACGCGCGACAGTGCGACGGCGGCCACGATCAGGGCGGCCAGTAGCCAGAACCACGCCCGCTTGAACTGCGAGGCCGCCAGCGTCCAGAAGATGGCGGCCGACTGCGTGTGACCGGAAGGGAACGAACTGCCCGGCGCCGTGTCGGCCGCCCCGGGACGCAGCACGTCCGGCCGCGTCTGAAACGGCCTCGGGGCGTCGACGAGGGTCTTGATCACGTCGTTGAGGTAGGCGCCCGTCAGGAACACGATGCCGAGGCGCCGCCCGAAAGTCGCGTCGACCGCCAGGAACGCGAGGACCAGCAGGACCGTGAACGCTTCTTGGGAGCAGATGTCGGTGACGAGGAGCATCACCCTGTCGAGGGCAGGCGACGCGAGTCGTTGCAGGGCGATGATGGTGTCCACTTGGCCTCCGGGGCGCGTGGCGGTTCGCGCGACTAGAGCGCGATTTTATCAGTCGCGAGCGGCGCGCGGCGCGGCGTTACGCCGGCGCGGCCCCTGGGATGCGAGCATTGGGGGATGGCCAACCTCCCACCGAGTGACGACACCATCGCCGCCATCGCGACGGCCCCCGGCATGGGGGCGGTCGGCGTGGTGCGGGTCTCCGGACCGAGTGCCTACGCCTTGGCCGACGCGGTCTTCGTTCCCGGCAACGGCTCGCGGCCGAGCGCGACGAAGCCCGGCCGGGTCGTGTACGGCCATGTCGTGGACGGCGGCCGGCGCGTCGACGAGGCCCTGCTCCTGACCTTCAGGGCGCCGCGCTCCTACACGGGCCAGGACGTCGTCGAGCTTCAGACGCACGGTGGGCCGGCGGCGCTGCGGGCCACGCTCGACGCCTGCTTGCGTAGCGGCGCGCGGCTCGCCGGACCCGGCGAGTTCACGTTGCGCGCCTACCTCGCCGGCCGCATCGACCTGCTGCAGGCGGAGAGCGTCATGGACGTGGTCGAGGCGCAGACCGACGCCTCCTTGCGCAACGCGGGCTTCGGCCTCAGCGGGGCCCTGGGCGAACGCCTCGGCACGGTGCAGTCGGACATCCTCGAGGCTTACGCCGCCGTGCAGGCCGCGTTCGACTACCCGGACGATGGCGTGCCGGAGCAGGCGCTCGCGGAGCCCGTCGCGCGCGCGGCGCTCGAGTTGCGGCGGCTGCTCGCCACTGCCGAGGCCGGCAGGCTGAGCCGCGTGGGCGCCAGGCTGGCGCTCGTGGGGCGGCCGAACGTGGGGAAGTCGAGCCTCCTCAACGCCCTCCTCGGCTACGAGCGCTCGCTGGTGAGCGCCACGCCGGGCACGACCCGTGACTACCTCGAGGCGCCCCTGACGCTTGGCGGCGTGCCGGTGACGGCCATCGACACGGCCGGCATCCGGCAGGCGGAAGACGACATCGAGGCGTCGGGCGTGACGCTCGCCAAGCGCATCGCCGAGCAGGCCGACCTCAGGCTCCTGCTCCTCGACGGCTCGGAGAGCTTGAGCGAGCAGCTCGACGAGGCGGCCCGCGCGGAGCTCGGCAAGGGGCGCACGCTCGTGGTCGTCACGAAGACCGACCTGGGCGGTGCATGGGAGGACGCCGAGCTGCGGCTGCCGCTGGGCACCGAGACGCCGGTGCGGGTGTCGGCGCTGACGGGCGAGGGTCTGCGCGAGCTGGAGGCCGCCGTGGTCGCAGCGCTGCTGGGCTCCGCCGCTGGCGCGGAGGTCTGGCTGGGGAACGAACGGCACGTGGCGGCCATCACGGCGGCCTTGGAGTCCGTCGAACGCGCGGGCGCCCAGGCGCGGGGCGGCTGGTACGAGCTGGCGGCGCTCGACCTGCAGGAGGCGATGCGCGCGCTGGCCGGCATCACGGGGCGCGACGGCATCGGCGACGAGACGCTCGCGAGCATCTTCTCGCGCTTCTGCGTCGGAAAGTAACGGTCTTCCCCACCGGTACGCGCGCTTGGCGGCAGGCCGCGCGGCGACAGTGATCGCGGTCTAGGAAGGCGCAACCGCCGCGGCGCGCGCCGCCTCTTCTGCCGCCGCCTCCACGGCCCGCGGGAAGCGCTCGCCCACCTTGCGCAGAACGCTCGCCGCCGTGAGCTCGACCATCTTCAGGAGCGCCTGGGTACCCCAGCGCTCCGCGCTCGGCATGACCAGGAACACCGTGAGCCTGAGCGCGTAGTCGAGGCGGCTACCACCCTCGACCGGCTCGACGCGGGCCTCGCCGCCCACCTCGGCCCAGGCGCGGTCATGGTCGACCGGCCCCGCCGGGGTCAGTGTCGCCCCCGAAGCCGTCAGACCGACGGCGCTGGCGAAAGGGACGTCCCGCACCCCGAAGACGGCGGCGTTGACCGGCAAACGCGCCTCGAGCGTCGGCGGATCGCCCGGACGGAGACGCACCCCGGCAAGGAAGTCGGCGTGCGCTAGCGAGGCGGGCACGTCTTGCACGAAGGCGCGGGCCGCGTCGGGGGCTAGCGGTACGCGCAAACGGAACGAGACCTCGCGTTCGAGCCTCAGTAGTCGGCGCCCGCCAGGACCTGGACTGTGGGCCTCCTCCGACGTGTCGGCGGTCACCTCTCGCCCTTCAAGCGCTGGCCGACCCACTCGACCCTGAGCGTGCCGTCCAGCGCGGCCGCCTCGACCTCGGCGTCGGTAGCGCCGCGCAGGCGTTGCAGGTCCTGGAAGGAGTCGGCGCTCGATGCCAGGCCGACGCGCACCGTCACGGGGCCGTCGTCCGCCAACCTGCCGATGCGCCAGAGGAGGTTGGACGCCAGGTCCTCGAGACTCCCCTTCTCCAGGCCCAGCCCCTCCAGCGTCTCTGCCAACCGTGCCAACACTTGTGAATCGCTCATCCGTGGCTCCGACCTCCAGAGTAACGCATGGCCCCCGGGACCGGCGGCCCGCCCTGCCGGCCTTCATGAGGACCGGGGGGCCACCTCGGTCGTGCGCTCGGGCGCGTGATAACATCCGCGCCGTGTCCGAGCCGAGCGCAACCACCGAGCGTCATGGCCTTGGCTTCGGGGACGGTAGCCACGCCCCGAAGAGCTTCGCGGAAGCGGCCCTCCTGTACTGCAAGGGCCTGTTGATGGGGAGCTGCGACCTCATCCCCGGCGTGAGCGGCGGCACCATCGCCCTGATCGTAGGCGTGTACGGCGGTCTGCTCGAGAGCATCGGCGCCCTGACCAAAGGCGACTTCCTGCGCCCCCTCCTGCGCGGCCGCTTCAAGGAGGCGTTCGCGGCCATGCACGGCGGCTTCCTGTTCCTCCTCGCGGCGGGCATCGGCACGGCCATCGTCCTACTCTCGAGGGTGGTCGCCTACCTGCTCGAGCGCCACCCCGGCTACCTGATGGCCTTCTTCACCGGCCTCGTCGCCGCGTCGGTCATCATCATCGGGCGCAACGTGCGCCGGTGGAACGTGCCGGTCGCCCTCCTGCTCGTGCTTGGCACGGCACTGGGGTTCGTGATCGTCGGCCTGACGCCGGTCGAGACCCCCTCGGGACCCGCCTTCCTCTTCCTCTCTGGCTTCCTCGCCATCTGCGCCACGGTGCTGCCCGGCATCTCGGGCGCCTTCATCCTCGTACTGCTCGAGAAGTACGAGCTGGCGCTCACGGCCTTGGCCAACCTCGACCTCGCCGTCATCGTCCCGATCGCGCTCGGAGCCGCCGTGGGCCTCCTCTCCTTCGCCCGCTTCCTCACCTACCTCCTGGGGCGCTTCCACGACGCCACCCTCGCCCTCCTCACCGGCTTCATGCTCGGGAGCCTGCGCAAGGTGTGGCCGTACGCCGACGGCGCCGGGGCGGCGACCTGGCCGTGGGCGACCGGCGACGCCGGGGCGGCCCTCCTCATGAGCGCGCTCGTAGCCGCGGGGCTGGTCATCGTCATCGGCGTCGACAGGCTGGCGAGAGCCGCCTCGGTTTCACGAACCTCATTCTCATCTACGCGTCGCTTCACCCCGCGGCGTTAGCCTCCAGCACGTGAGGGAGGCGCCAGAGCGCGCCTCTTCCCGAGCTCCCGACCCATCTGAGAGCTAATTGGAGGATTGCAGTGCCCAGAAACCGTTCGCTCAGCGTCCTCGGTACCCTGCTCCTGCTGCTGGCTTTGGCCGCCGTCTGGCTGCCAGGCAAGCCCGCCGTCGCCCAGACGAGCCCGGCGCAGGAGACCTCGGCGCTCCTTCAGGACGAACAGAACACCGTCGACATCGTCACGCAGTGGGGGCCGAGCGTCGTCGCCATCAACGTCGAGGTGCGCGGCAGCCGCGTCGTGCAAGACCCACTGCAGGGTCTCCCCCAGCAGTTCAGGCAGCTGTTCCCGCAGCAGCTCTTCCCCCAGCAGCCCCAGGTGCAGCAGAGCAGCGGCTCCGGCTTCGTGGTGGGCGAGAACGAGATCGTGACGAACTATCACGTCGTCGAGAACGCCCTCACGAGTAACGGCGTCGAGAAGGTGGAAGGCGCGACCATCAAGGTCGTCTTCCCCGACGTCGACGACGAGTACGACGCCGAGGTCGTCGGCGCCGACCCCGATTACGACCTCGCTCTCCTCAGGCTCGTCGACGGCGGCAAGATGCCCGCGGCCGCCAGGCCCCTCGAGCTCGCCGACAGCACCACCGTGCGTGTGGGTCAGAAGGTCATCGCCATCGGCAACCCCTTCGGCCTGCAGTCGAGCGTGTCCCAGGGGATCGTCTCCGCCATCGGCCGCGAGCTGCCCTCCATCGGCCAGATCGAGATCCCGATGGTGCAGACGGACGCCGCGATCAACCCGGGCAACTCGGGCGGTCCGCTGCTCGACTCCGCCGGCCGGCTCGTCGGCGTGAACACGATGATCGTGCCGGGCATGACGAGTAGCGGCAGCGCCGGCAACATCGGCATCGGCTTCGCCGTGCCGAGCGAGCTGCTGATCGAGGCGCTCCCGCTCATGCGCGAAGGCGGCCTCGTCGGCGTGTACGCTCAGAACCTCGACATCGTCAACCGCCCGCGCATAGGCATCGAGGTGGGCGCCGTGACCGCCATCCCGGCCGAGGCCCGTAAGGTCCTGCGGCTGCCCGATCATGGCCTCATGGTCATCAACGTGGCCGATGGCGGGCCCGCCGAGGCCGCTGGTATCGAGGGACCCGCCTTCCAGGCGACCATCGGCAACAGCAGCTACCCGGCGGGCGGCGACGTGATCCTCTCCGCCAACGGCACGCGCATCGAGCAGCCCTCCGACCTGCAGAAGCTGCTCATCGGCGCCAAGGCCGGCGACGAGATGACGCTCGAGGTCTGGCGGAACGGCGAGACCCGCACGGTCGCCGTGACCCTGCAGGTCGTGGCCCAGCCCCAGCAGGAGAGCAGCGGCAACTGACCCGGCGGCGGCGCGGCGCGAGGCTTTGGCCCCCCGGCGCGACCTCGTCCTCGAGCGGGGGGGGGGGGGGGGGGGGGGGGGGGGGGGGGGGGGGGGGGGGGGGGCGGGGGGCGGCGCGGGGCGCGGGGGGGGGGGCGGGGGGGGCGGCGCCGCGCCCCCCCCCCCCCCCCCGCCGCTCATCTGCGTACGGCGCGCCGTACGACGCATGCTAGGATCGCGATATGGAGCGTGCTGGACGTCATATCTGTGTTGGGCTCGTTCTGTCTGGCGGTGGCGCGCGCGGCTTCGCGCACATCGGGGTGCTGCGGGTCCTGGAGCGCGCGGGCGCGAAGTTCGACGTGGTGGCCGGCACGTCGATGGGGGCGATCCTCGGGGCGCTCTACGCCAGCGGCGCCTCCGCCGAGGACCTCTACGAGCTGGCCACGGTCACGGACTGGACCGACGTCGTCGACCTGTCCCTCAAGACCGGCCTGATGAAAGGCGATCGCCTGGCAGGCTTCCTCGCCGAACGCCTGCCCGCCACCTTCGAGGAGCTGAAGCTGCCGCTGGCGGTGGTGGCGACGGACATCGAGTCAGGCGAGGAGGTCGTGATGACGGAGGGCGACCTGGTGAGCGCCGTGCGCGCTTCCGCCTCCTTCCCGGGCGCGTTCGAGCCGGTGCACATCGCCGGCCGCACGCTCGCCGACGGCGGCATCATCAACAACCTGCCCATCAACGCCGCAGGTTGGCTCGGCGCCAACCGCGTCATCGCGTCCGACGTGACGCCGCCGAGGCAGTCCGTGTACACGACCATCGAGGAGGAGGGGAGCTGGTGGGAGCGGATGGTGGCCACCGTCAAGCTGGAGCGGCGCAACCCCATGGCCCAGATGCTCTTCCGCGCCTCGGACATCCAGCAGTCGATCCTGGTCGACATCAACGCCACGATCCACCCGGCCGACCTGCGCATCCGCATCCCCATGCCGCAACACCGCATCGAGTCGTTCACGAGCTTCGAGGAGATCGTGTGGGAGGGCGAGCGAGCCGCCGAGCTGGCGCTCGCGGCCGCCGGCGGCTGGCAAGGCGTGCGCGCCGAGATCGGCCAGGGCCAGGCGGTCGAGCCCCCGGCCCTCGACGCGCCTCCCGAAGCGGTCGAGTCGAGCGTGGCGTCCGTAGCCAAGACCACGTTGGCCAGGGTGATCGGTAGGGGCGGCAAGAAGCGCGCTTGAAGGGCCGCTACCTGCTCGCGTCATCACCGACGTTGATCTCGCGTTCGACCTGGGCGCAAGAAGCGCGCTTGAAGGGCCGCTACCTGCTCGCGGTCGCGCTCGGGCTGCTCCTGGGCTTCGGGCTCACTCAGTGGGGCGCAACGGTGATGCGAGTTCACGGCGTCAGCATGGAGCCGACGCTCGGTGACGGCGAGGTCGTGCTCGTCGTGCGAGAGCCGTTGGCGCGCCTGTTGGAGGGCCTCGGCGCCCTGCCGGAAGCGACGAGGGCCGGCACCGTCGTGGTCGTGCCCGACCCGGGGAGCGGTCGCGATGCCGCTCCCGCGCCCGCCGGCGGACCCCTGCTCGTCAAGCGCGTGGTGGCTGCCGGCGGCCAAGTCGTGGCCCTGGTCGACGGACGCGTCGAGGTGGACGGCGAGCCGCTCGCCGAGCCCTGGCTGGTCGGTTCCGGCGGAGGGCACGCCTCCCACCCGGGCGTAGGCGTGCCGGTCGGGTCGGTCTTCCTCCTCGGTGACAACCGGCTGCCCCTCGCCAGCCGCGACTCACGCCAGTTCGGGCCCGTGAGGCTCACCGCCCTGCGAGGGCGCGTCGTCGCCCACGTCCGGTCGCCGTTCCAACCCGAGGGGTGGCGCTGGCCGCTGACCGCCGTCCGCTGAAGCGCCCGCCTGCGTGGAGCCTCAGCCGGCCAGGGAGCCGTCCAGCCCGAGCTCTGCCGCCCGCGCCTGCATGGCGCCGAGCACGAACTGCATGTGCTCGTCGAGCTCGGTCCCGAGCTCCTCGGCGCCTTGGCGGACGTCGTCGCGGTTGACGCCCCTGGCGAACGCCTTGTCCTTGAGCTTCTTCTTCAGGCTGGCGAGGCCGAGACCGGCGATGTCCTTGTCCGGCCTCACGAGCACGGCCGCGGTTATCAGGCCGGTGAGCTCGTCGCACGCGAAGAGGACCTTCGCGAGCAACGTCTCGCGCTTGACGCCCGTGACGTCGGCCGCGTGCCCTAGGATGGCGTCGAGGATCAGGCGGGGGTAGCCCCTCGCCTCGAGCTCCCTGACGCCCACGAACGGATGCCCGTCGACCCCCACGTCCGGGTAGCGCTCGTAGTCGAAGTCGTGCAGCAAGGCGGCGATGGCCCACGGCTCGCTCGGCTCGCCGTACTTGTCCGCGTAAGCGCTGACGGCCGCCTCGACGGCGAGCATGTGCTTGCGCAGGCTCTCGGACGGCGTCCACTCCTCCATGAGGCGGAGGGCCTCTTCACGTGTCGGTTCCATGGGGGAGTGTAACGCGGTGGGCCGCGCCACGGCCGGGCGCGTCGGCGACCGCGCTCGGCCGGCGTCCTACGGTTCTGGAGACCGCCGCCCCCATGGCGGCTTCGTGCCCACCGGGCGCCTGGCTATACTCCGGCATGACCGCGGAGCTGCTGCATACGCGAGACGTGACGGCGGCGGCCTTGCCGCTCGTCGTGGACGGCCTGCGACGGGCCGTCGCGCTGCGGGGGCGCGCCAGCCTGGTCCTCGCCGGCGGCTCCACGCCCCTACCCCTCTACCGCCGGCTCGCGGCGGTAGACCTGCCCTGGGAGCGCGTCCACTTCGTGTGGGGCGACGAGCGGCGCGTGCCCGTCACCGACGCGAACAGCAACGCCCGCTCCGCGCTCGAGGCGCTCGTCGACCGCGTGGGCGTGCCGGAGGAGAACGTCCACCTCTGGCCCCTGCTGCCGAGCGGCGAAGCGGCGGCGGCCGCCTACCAGGGGGCGCTGGAGGCGGCCCTCGGCCCAGAGCCCGTGTTCGACGTCACCCTCCTGGGCCTGGGCGACGACGGCCACACCGCGAGCCTCTTCCCTCGCACGGGCGCCGCCCTCGCGGGGAGCTTCGCGTTAGCCACCACGGCCCCGAGCGGCGCGGCGGTCGCGGAGCGCCTCAGCCTGGGGGCCAGGACGCTGAGCCGGAGCCGGTTGGTGGTCTTCCTCGTGCAAGGAGCCGGCAAGGCCGCCGCCGTGGCGGCGACGTTCGGAGCCGGCGCGCCCGACGTCGGGGAAGGCCCGCCCTGGTCGCCCGAAGCGGCGCTCGAGGTCGACGCCCACCCCGCCATGGCCGTGACGGCGTTGGAGCGGCTCGTGGTCGTCACGGACGTAGACCTCGCCTAGAGCGCGGCTGCGCCGGCGGCTCCGAACTGTCCGGACTACCTAGCGGTCAGGCCCACTTGATGGCGTGGGCGTCGAAGGGCGAGCTGAGCAGCGGGTTGGTGGCCACGACGCGCGCGCCGTAGACGAGCCTCCCGGAGAGCTTCGGCCTGAAGCGCGCCGAGTACGCCTGGGTGCCGTCCGGCGCGCGGTCGCCCCGCGCCTCCATCCGGACGAGCTCCAGCCGCTCCTCGAGAGCGTCGCCTTCGCGGCTGTAGACGATCTCCACTACCACGTCGTCGGCGGCGAGGCCGCCCAGGTGCAGCTCCGCGCCGAGCTGCACCTCGTCGCCGATCCGGAGCGGCGCCTCGGCGAGCGGACCGGCGGTGAACCGCACCTGCGGCCACAGCTCGCGCACATGCCTGGTCCACTCGGCCAGCTCGATGGCCTTGCGATGACCGTGGGCGCTCAGCTCGGCGCCGCGTTCGCTCGCGGGGACGTAATAGCTCTCGACGTACTCGCGGACCATGCGCTGGGCGTTGAAGCGCGGCGAGATCGTCGCGATCGCCTTGGCCGACCGCCGCATCCAGGCGTCAGGGACGCCTTGGGCGTCGCGCTGGTAGTAGAGCGGGACGACCTCGCGCTCGAGGAGGTCGTAGAGCGCGTCGGCGTCGGCGGCGTCGGAGCGTGCGTCGTCCTGGTAGGTCCGGCCGGTGCCGATGGCCCAGCCGTTGGTGCCGTCGAACCCTTCCGGCCACCAGCCGTCGAGGATGGAGAGGTTCAGCACGCCGTTCATGGCGGCCTTCATGCCGCTCGTGCCCGACGCCTCGAGCGGACGGCGGGGGTTGTTGAGCCACACGTCGACGCCCCGCGTCAGCGCGCGCCCGATCGCCATGTCGTAGTCCTCGACGAAGAGGACCCTGCCCTGGAAGCGCTGGTCGTGAGAGAGGTTGTGGATGCGCGCGATGAGCTGCTGGCCCTCGACGTCCGCCGGGTGGGCCTTGCCGGCGAACACGAGCTGCACGGGGCGCTCGACGCTCGTCATGATGGCCGCGAGGCGGTCGAGGTCGGAGAAGATCAACGTAGCGCGCTTGTAGCTGGCGAAGCGGCGGGCGAAGCCGATCGTCAGCGCGTCCGGGTCGAAGAGCGTGTTCGTGTCGTGGAGCGTCGTCGGGCTCGCCTCGTGGCGGCTCAGTTGGCTGAGGAGGCGCCTGCGTAGGAAGCGCACGCTGCGCGCCTTCATCTGGCGCCTCACCTGCCAGAGCGTCGCGGCCGGCACCGCCTCGAAGGCGCGCCAGGCTTCCGGGTCGTCCGTGCGCTCGCGCCAGTCGGGCCCGACGACGTCGCCTATCAGGTCGATGATCTCCGGGGACGTCCAGGTAGCGATGTGCACGCCGTTCGTCACGTGTCCGATGGGGACCTCGGCCACCGGTACGCCTTCCCAGAGCCGCGACCAGATGTGCCTGCTCGTGTCGCCGTGCAGGGCCGCGACGCCGTTGCGCCCGGACGAGAAGCGGATGGCGAGGGCCGGCATGCTGAAGACCGGTCCCCAGCCGAGGTCGGCGCCGCCCAGGTCGTTGAACTGGGCCTGAGTCAGCCCCAGGCCCTCGAAGAACCGCCCGAAGCCCTGATCGACGAGGTCGAAGCCGAAGGCGTCGTTGCCGGCGGCGATGGGGGTGTGGACGGTGAACACGGTCGCCGCCGCCACGCTCGCGCGTGCCGCCGGGAACGGCAGGCCGCCCGCGACGAGCTCGCGGCACCGCTCCAGGACGGAGAACGCCGAGTGCCCCTCGTTCATGTGCCAGGCGGTCGGCCGCACGTCGAGCGCCCTCAGCATGCGCACCCCGCCGATGCCGAGGATCATCTCCTGGGCCACGCGGGTCCGCTGGTCGCCGCCGTACAGGCGGTAGAGGAGCTTGCGGTCGGCGGGGTCGTTGCCGTCGACGTCCACGTCGAGTAGGAGCACGCGGACCTTGCCGACGCGCACCTCCCACGCCTGCACGAGCACTTGACGTCCGAAGATCTCGACGGTTATCGCGGCGCGCCGTCCGAGCGCGTCGAGCGCGGGTCGGAACGGGAGGGCGGCTGGGCTCGAGCGCTGGTAGACGGCTTCTTGCCGCCCGTCAGGGCCGACCCGCTGATGGAAGTAACCTTCCGGGTAGTAGAGGCCGACCGCCACCAACGGCACGCCCAGGTCGGAGGCCGCCTTCGTGTGGTCGCCGGCCAGCACGCCGAGGCCGCCGGAGTAGAGCGCGATCGCCTCGCTCCAACCGTACTCGGCGCAGAGGTAGGCGTAGAGGTGGTCGTTGCCGGCTCCGACGGCAACGGTGGAGTCGAACCAGCTCTTGCTCGCGAGGTAGGCGTCGTAGCGCGCCATGACCGCCGTGTACTCGGCCAGGAAGTCCGGGTCTAGGGCGGCGGCGTCGAGGCGCTCCTGGGCGATGTCGCGGAGCATGGCGACGGGGTTGTGCCCGCATGCCTCCCAGAGGCCGACGTCAAGGCGGCGGAAGACGCGCCTGGCGTCGGAGCGCCAGCTCCAGTAGAGGTCGTGCGCGAGCTCTTCGAGGCGCGCGAGCGGTTCGGGCAGTCTGGGAAGGAGTGTCAGTCGACCGAGGATGTTCATGTTCAGGGTTGCTCGCTTCGTGTCACGTGTGGCGCAGGCGGCCTGGCACGCCAGGTCGGCGCGCTGGCCGCTAGGGCGGACGGCAGTGTAACACCGTGACCGTAAAGTCCGCCTGCGGCGCCGTTCGCGGCGCGCTGGCGCCACCTTGCGACGACGCGCCGCGACCGCGGACGGGTTAGCGTCTGGCATGCGCAACGTCCTGGGTCCGCGTCTGGTCCTGATCACGCTCGTCACCCTGGTCTGCACGACCGCCGGCGCCCAGGGTGTCAGGTTCTGGCTGGGGGCGCTCTCCCCCGCCACCGCGCCCGCCGGCGCCTCGTTCGGCGTCCGGTTCGAAGCGCTGCGGGTCGAGGGCGGGACGGCGACGCTCGACGTGCGCTACGCCGGCGCCCCGCAGATCGGCCTCGCCTTGAGCACGAGCCGCGCCTTCGGGCCCATAGGCAACGTCGTATTCGACGCGTGGGGGGCACTGCGGACCGACGGCAGCGCCGAAGGTCGGCTGGGCGCGCGGGGCGTTCTCGGTCCGGTAGCCGTGCGCCTCGCCGTGGCCGGGTTCGGCCCCGACCGGCTGCTCCGGCAGGAGGCCTTGACCGCCTCGGACCGCCCCGACCTCGCGAGCGCGGCCTTCGGCGTCCAGGCCGGGGTCACGTGGCGACCGAACCGCGATCTGGTGGTGGAAGTCGCCCCGGAGGTCTACCTGGCCGGCGGCGTCGCGCTGCGGGGGGAGGCACGCTTACGCTGGCTGCGGGCGCTCGGGGACGACGAACTCTTCGCCGTGGTGCTCGGCTACGCGCCGCCCGGCCTCGGCACGGCCTCCGCGGGCGGCGGGGTCGGACTGACGCTCACGCGGGGCCGCGCGCCCGACTGGACCTTCGTGGCGCTCGTAGGCGCCTCCCGAGCCGGCGTCGCGGTGGGCGGGCGGGCGAGCCTCGTCGAGGACCTGGGCCCTGTTCGCGTCAGCCTGGACGCGGCCTACGAGCCGTTCCGCCTCGACCTGCGCCCCTTGCGCGTGCATGCCGCCGCGAGCGCGCCGGCGTTCACGGGCGGGACGTGGGAGTTGGCCGTCGACCTCGGAAGCGACCTGGGCGTGAGCTCGGCGGTGAGGGTAGCGAGCGGTACGGCGTACGCCGCCTCCGTCGGGTTGAGCATGCCCTTGTCGAGCGGCCGCTGACCCAGGACCCCGGGCAGCCGGCGTCAGTTGCCGACCGGCACCAGCTCGCCCGTGACGAGGTCGAGCCGGTAGACGCCGTGCTCGGGGACCGCTCGCAGGTACGTGCGCGACTCGCGGGCCTCGCGTAGCTCGAAGGTGCGCAGGCCGGGCCTCACTCCCTGCGCGTAGGCGCCCGACTGCAACGCGCCGTCTATGTAGACGAGCACCTCGCGACGCTCCTCCCAGAAGACCAACGGGTCCAGCGCCGGCGTCAGCTCGCGATCGACGCGCGTGACGCGGTAGTTGCGCACGAGCACGTCGAGCTGGTCGTCCACGAAGCCTTCACGGGTGAGCGTGAGCCGGTGCGTGCCGGGGAGGGCGGCGATCGTGAGCGGGCTCCTGCCGACCTCCACACCATCGAGGAAGACGTGGGCGCGCGGGTTGGCGATGACCTGGATGCTACCGCCGGAGATGGGCGTCAGGACGACGTGGACGAGCGCCGTGTCGGCCGAGCGCAGCTCGACCATCCGGACGTCAGGGAGGAAGCCTTCCTTGCGCACCTCGAGTTGGTAGCGGCCGGGCACCACCATGGCCACGTCGAGGTGGCTGGTCCTGCCGAGCGCGACGCCGTCGAGGAACACCTGGGCGTCGCTCGGCTCGCTCGAGACGAACAGCCCCGCGTCGCCTCTCTGGAGGTCGACCAGTGCGCTCGTGAACGTCGCGACGGTGGCCGCTAGCTGGGTGATCGCCGTACGGAGGTCGTCCGGGTCGAGAGGCAGGCTGATCAGGTCGGTGGCGCGGTCGCGCTCCGAGTCGACGACGATCATGTTCACGGCGTAAGCGTCGCCGGCCGCCGCGCTTGAGCGTGCCAACTCGCCGCTCACCGCGTAGCGCGCCTGGTCGAGCTCCGCTATCAACATGGCGAACTCCGGTTCCAGGCTCCCGGCGATGCCGGGGGTGATCAACTCGCCGTTGCGCACGTCCAGGCCCGTCGCCGCTCCGACCGCGGACCTGAAGGCGGGCATGAAAGCGCTCACCAACGAGTCGGGAACGTCGCCCCGCGTACCGAAGGTCGGCACGGAGACCTGCGCATGGGCCAACGCGAACAAGCATGCCAGCAGCACGGCACCCCGTCTTAACGAGGGGTAGAGACGACGTGGCTGGCGCACGCTGCAAGTATAGCCGCTGGCGCGCCGGTTCCCCCGGCCCCGCGGCCGCACGGGGCGTCCGGGTCGGCGCGCCCCGCACGCCCCGTGCCGGCCCCGCGGCACCCGGCCAGACGGACGCGGCGTCCGTCTGGCGCGGCTACGCGCCCTGGTATCGTTGCGCTCATGCGGTACCTGGTGCTCAGCGACGTCCACGCCAACCTTCCGGCGCTGGAAGCCGTGATCTCACACGCCAAGAAGCAGGGCTACGACCAGGTCGTGTTCCTGGGCGACGCCGTCGGCTACTACCCGCACGCCGAGGAGGTCGTTCAACGCCTGATCGCGCTCGACCCCGCCGTGCGCATCCTTGGCAACCACGACTCCGCCCTGCTCGAGCTGGTCAACGGCGACCGAGGCGATCATTGGGCCGCCGGCGTCGTGATGAACGTCCTCGAACGTCAACTCGTCACGCTGAGCGGCGACTCGCTGCGCTTCCTCGGCGCCCTCGTGCCGCGCCACTCGCAGCACGGCTTCGAGGCGGCGCACGGCGCGTTGGCCCAGCAGTGGGACTACTTGTCGACCGTCACGGCGGCCCAGGCGAACGTCGGGCTCATGACGGAGAAGCTCCTGTTCGTCGGCCACACGCATGTGCCCAAGGTGTTCGCCACCGTCACGAAGGGGCCGCAGGAGCTCTGGCGCACCGTCACGTTCAAGGAGTCGGGCGGCTCCACCTACCGCCTCCCGCCGCTGGCGCGCACCATCGCCAACCCCGGCGCGGTGGGGCAGCCGCGGGACCAGATCCCGTTGGCGTCGTACGTGATCTTCGACCACGGGGCCGGCCTGCTGATGCACCACCGCGTCGCCTACGACGTGCGGTCCGTCCAGGCCGACGTCATCGCGGCCGGTTACCCGGAGGTGCTGGCTTCCCGGCTCGAGGCGGGAAGGTGACACTCCCCCCCGGAAGGGTGGGCTCGCGCCTTCCGCCCGGCGGCGAGCGGTGAGCACGCCCCCCGAGGGCGGCCGGCGGGGCGTCGCCGACCTCGCCCCCTTCGGCCAGGACGCGGCGCTGGCGGTCCTCAGGAGGCTGCGCGGCTCGAGCGCCGGGCCGCGCAGCCTCCTGCTGGCGGGACCGGAGCACGTCGGCAGGCGGCAGGCGGCCAGGTGGCTCTGCGCCTTCTCGAACTGCTCGGCGCCGGACTCCGGCCCGCGCCCGTGCGGCGAGTGCGAGAGCTGCCGCCTGGCGCTGGCCGGCATGCATCCCGACCTCAAGGAGGTCGGCCCGGCGACCACGACGGAAGCGGGCCGCGCCAAGCGCAACCTCGAGATCCGGATCGATCAGCTCGTCCCACGCGAGGGCGGCGACCCCGAGCCCCTCGCGCCGTGGCTCACGACGCGCCCGCGCTACCAAACGCGCGTGGGGCTGATCGACCATGCCGACGCCCTCAACACCTCCGCCGCCAACGCGTTCCTCAAGGTCCTCGAGGAGCCTCCCCCCTGGGCGCTGATCGTGCTCGTGGCGCCGGGACCGGAAGCGCTCCTCCCCACGGTGGCGTCTCGCTGCGTGACGGTGCGCTTCGCCGCGGTCGATGACGCGCTCGCTCGTCTGGGCGAGACCGGGGCGCCGGTGGCGACCGCCGACCTGTCCGGCCACCCCGGGGTCAGGCTCGGCCAGCCGGGAGCCCTCCTCCGCGCCCTAGAGGACGCCGACGCGACCGCGGCCGCCAGGAGCGCCAGCTCGGAGCTCATCGCCGCCCTGCCGGGCGACGTCTTGACGGCCATGCAGGCCGCGGAAGCGTTCGCGAAGGCCGTGGCCGCGAGCATGGAAGCGGGCCAGGAGCCAGGGCCGCTCGGTTGGCTGCGCGAGGCCCTCCGCTCGCTGCCGGCCGCACAATACGCGGCCGCGCTCGACGCGCTCGACGCGTGCGAGCGCGCCATCGCCGCTTACGCCCAGGTGCCGCTCGCCTGCTCGGTGCTGGCCTTGGAGCTGCGCCGGCTCACCCTCGACCGCCGCTGAGCGCCGCGCCATACCGTCCGGTCGACCGCGGGCGCCAGGCCGGAGCGCCGCGTCGTCTCTCTGATCAGGCCCCGCGCATGCGCGTGATCTCGTTCGCCGGGAACTCGCCGAAGCCGCCCTCGTCGGTGCGTAACTCCACCGTGCCCTTGAGCGGGTTGAGCTTGACGACGCGGCCGCAGGTGCCGCTGCCGTCGTGGCACGCCTTGGCGCCCTTGCGCGGCAGGCCCTCCAGCAGGTCCTTGTACATGTCGTGCTCGTACTGGAGGCAACACATCAACCGTCCGCACGGTCCGCTGATCTTCTCGGGGTTGAGCGGAAGCTGCTGGTCGCGAGCCATCCTGATGCTCACGGCGTTGAAGCTCTGCAGCCACGTGCTCGAGCAGGTGCCGTCGCCGCACACGCCGAGGGCGCCGAGCATCCGCGCCTGATCGCGCGGACCGACGTTGGCGAACTCGATGCGGGCCTCGGTGTGCGCGACTAGCTCCTGGGCGAGCACGCGCAGGGGCGCCTGCCGCTCGCTCGTGTAGCTGACCACGAGCAGGGTCTCGTCGATGTTGAACTCGAGCGCCACGATCTTGACGTCCGAGTCGACTTGTCTGGCGCGCGCCTTGAGGAGCCACTTGAGGTCGTCGGCCTTGACGTTCAGCTCGTCGAAGCGCTGCACGTCCTCTTCCTGAGCGTCCCTGACGTAGTGACCCTGCGGCTTGGCGACCTCGCGCACGCCCGTGCGCACTCTGCCGAGCTCGAGGCCGCGCCGCGTCGAGACGACGCACCGCGTGCCGATGGCCGGAGCGCTCGGCGGCGCCTCGAGGTAGTGGATCTTCGGGCCGTTGTCGAACTTGATACCGATGCACTCCGGCATGGTGAAGGCTCCTTCGAGCACCCCGTGCCTGACCGGGCGGCGGCGCCTGGAGCTCGCGAAGAGGTCTCAGGCCGCGTGGCGCGCCCGTCGGGGTTGCGCCATTCTACGCGTCAGCCATGCGCAGCGTGGCCTTCGAGGAGCCTGAGCTGCGCGACGGGCGCGAAGCTCGACCTATGCTCCGGGGTCGGGCCGAGGCGCGCGAGCGCGAGGAGGTGGCTCTTCACGCCGTACCCCTTGTGCTTCTCGAGCCCGTACCCCGGGTAGCGTCCGGCCAGGGCCACCATGTGGGCGTCGCGGACCGTCTTGGCGAGGATGCTGGCGGCCGCCACCTGGTAGCTCCTGGCGTCCGCAGAGGCGACGGCCACCGTCGGTAGCGGGGTGGGAAGCGTCAGGTAGTCGGTCACGAGGGCGTCCGGCGCCACCTGGAGCGCTTGGACGGCGCGCAGGGCGGCACGCTTGGTGGCCTGCAGGACGTTCACCTCGTCCACCTCGCGGGCGCCGGCGAACGCCACCGCGAACGCGACGGCCTCGGCGCGCACCTGGGCGGCCAGCTCCTCACGCCGCTTGGCGCCAAGCGTCTTGGAGTCGCGGTAAGGGTGCTCGCGGCCCCGCACCAGGACGACGGCGGCGACCACCACGGGCCCGCAGAGGGCGCCCCGGCCGGCCTCGTCCACTCCGGCGACGAGCCGGGCCCCCTGCGACCAGAGCCGTTCCTCGAGTTCCCAGCCGGGCTGAGCCCGCCGGCTCACGCCCCGCCGACCACCGTCGGCACGCGCTCAGGGAGGGTGAAGTAGAAAGTACTGCCGCGACCGACCTTGGACTCGACCCAGATCCGCCCGCCGTGCTTCTCGACGGCCAGCTTGCAGAAGGTAAGACCCATGCCCGTGTCGTACCGGTCGTGGATCGTGTGGCGCGACTGCTCGAACGCGTTGAAGATGCGCTTCTGGTCGCTCTCCGGGATCCCCTCCCCGTCGTCTCTCACGCTCAAGACGACGTTGCCGTCCTTGCTCCACGCGCGGAAGTCGATGTAGCCGCCCCGGCGCGTGTGCTTGATGGCGTTGGCCATCAGGTTGGCCAGGATGCGCCTGAGCAGCTTCGGGTCGCCGAAGACCTGTTCCGCCTCCGGTCGCACCAGGAAGCCGAAGTTGCGGTCGCGCGGGCCGCCGCTGACGTCGGCGAGCGCGGCCTTCGCGAGCTCCGTGAGGCTCGCGATCGACTCGGGCTGGTAGGGCATGTGCCCTTCCTTCATCCTGCGCACGTCGAGGATGTTGGCAGCGAGGTTGAGAAGGTGATGGGACTCGATCTGCGCCATCTTGAGGAGCTCCTCGACGTCGTGGTCCCCCCCTTGGCCGCGCAGCATCTCGAGGCTGTGCTCGAGCAGGCCCATGACGCTGGAGATCGGGCTCTTCAAGTCGTGCACGAGCATGTGGATGAGGTCGTCCTTCATCCGCTCGCTCTCCTTGTACGCCTGCTCGAAGCGCCTCGCGCCCTCGAACGCCTTACGAATGGCGCTCTCGGCCATGCGGCGCTCGAGCAGCCTGCCCAGGTACGCCTTGACGAGCTCGGGGCGCGTCGGCAACGTGATGTAGGCGTCGGCTCCGCCCTCGAGCACCCGCGTCTGCAGCTCGGGGGTGGCGGGGCCCAGGTACAGGAACGGGACGTCCTCGAACCCCTTGCGCCGCCTGAGCAGCGCCACCAGCTCGAGGGAAGGCACGCGCTCCGTCAGGCCGTGGTCTAGCAGGAGCGCGTCGGGCACGTTCGCCCCGCGCGTGTGGTACAGCAGCTGCTCAACGTCGGTGAACACCTGGCCGACCAGCCCGACGCTCTCCACGACCGGGAGGAACCCAGCGGCGCGGGCCTCGGATGTCATGGCGATGAGAGCGTAAGGCGCCGCGGGCGCAGGGTCGGGCACGCCAGCATCTTATCAGCGGCCACCCGAACCGCCGTCGCCGGCACGGCGCCCGATGAACCAGCGATTAAGGAAACCGGGCTACGGCCCGGTCGGGCTCGGCGTAACGCCGGGTCGCTACCGTGGCGACGCGCCCCCGCCTGCTACCATGCCCGGACGGTAATGGACGCTCTACCTTGGACGGTGCTGGCAACGGGGTTCGCGACGCTCGGGTCGGAGCTGAACGGCCTGCGTTTCGCGCACCCCTGGCTGCTGCTCGCGGCCGTGCCGCTCGTGCTGTTCGTCTACCTAGGGCGCCGCCGCGGTTGGTGGCTGCGCGCCTTGGCCATGTGCGCCTGCGTGATCGCGCTGGCCCAGCCGTGGCTCACCGCGCCCGGGGGGCACCTTGGCGTGCTCGTCGACGTCTCCGACTCCATCGGCGAAGCCGGCCTCACCGTGGTGCGCGCACTCGACCTGACGGGCAACCTCGGCGACGTCCGCTACACGTACGTCGCCGCCGAGGCGGCGCGGGTGGACGGCCTGGGCGCCAGGGTACCCGCCACCCTGCGGACGGACGCGACGGACCTGGCCCGCGCGCTGCAGGTCGCCGTCGCGAACGGCGCCACGCGCGTCTTGCTCGTGTCCGACGGCGTCACGCCAACGGCGCCGCTGCTCAGCGCCCTCCCGCAAGTCCCGGTCGACGTCCTGCCCGTGACCCCGTTGGAGGACGTCCGGGTAGCGGAGCTCCTCCTGCCCGAGCGCGCGGCGCCCGGCCAACGCGTCGAGGGCACGGCCGTCGTGCGCTCGGACAGGCGGACGTCCGCCACCATGCGCGTCACCGTCGACCGGGATACGGTCGTCGAACGGGCTGTCGAGCTCGAGGTGGGCGAGAGCGCACTCACGTTCTCGTTCGGGGTGCCGAACGCCGCCGCGGGCGCCGCCACCGTGGCGGTCGAGCTCCTCGTGCCGTTCGACCAGCCGCGCTCCAACGACTCGGCGGAGGCCGTCGTCTCGATCCAGAACCGGCCCCCCGTCCTGGTCATCGACGACGCAGCGACTGCCGCGCTCCTGCGCTTGCAGGGGTTCGACGTGGTCCAGGCCGGGCCGGAGGCCCTGACCTTGCCCCTCGCCTACAGCGCCGTGGTCGTGCGCGGCTCTTCGGGCCAGTTCAGCCAGACCCAGCTAGCGCTGCTCGCCCAGTACGTGAAGGACGGCGGGGGCCTGCTCATGACCGGCGGCCCGGACTCGTTCGGCTTCGGGGCGTGGTACCGCACGCCCGTCGAGGATGTCCTGCCCGTGACCACGGACCTGCGCACCGAGGTCTCCCTGCCGCTCGTCGCGTTGGTGATGGTGATCGACCGGTCGCAGTCGATGGCGACGGGGAGGCCGGCGAAGATCGACCTGGCCAAGGACGGGGCGGCGCAGGTCGTGGACCTGGCTTACGAGCAGGACCTGCTTGGCCTCATCGCGTTCTCCGACGGCCCGGGCACGCGGTGGGTCTTCCAGCTCAGGCAGGCGACGGAGCGGGGCAAGCGCGAGATGGCCGCAGGCATCTACTCGCTCGACACGGGGGGCGGGACCGTCCTCGCGCCCGCCTACCGCCAGGCGCTCGACGCGTTGAAGGGGGTCGAGGCGTCGGTCAAGCACGTCATCATCCTCTCGGACGGCCAGCTGTACGACCAAGGCCCGTTCGGGGCGGAAGGCACGGACTTCGCCGCCATGGCGAGCGAGGCGCTGGCCTCGGGGATCACCAGCTCGACCATAGCCATCGGCGACGCGGCCGACTTCCAGCGGCTCGCGCAGATAGCGGCGGCGGGCGGCGGGCGCTACTACGCCGCGCGCGACGCCAGCAACCTGCCCCGCATCTTCACGAGCGAGGCACTGACGGCGACGCGCGCGCTCCTGATCGACGAGCCGACCACGCCGAGCGCCAGGCCGAACCCGCTATACGCCTTCCCCACCGACCTGCCGGACGTTGGGGCGTACGTCGCCACCAGCCTCAAGTCCGACGCCCAACCCCTGCTCGTAGGGAGGTCGGACGAGCCGCTCCTCGCCACGTACCGGTCTGGCCTAGGCCGCAGCGCCGCCCTCACGACCGACCTCAACGGCTGGGCTGGGCAGCTGGGTGACTGGCCCGAGCTGCCGGGCGTTGTGGCCACAGTGGTCCGCTGGCTGCAAGCGCGCCCGGGCGGCATGACCGCGACGGCGGAGCGGCAAGGCAACTCGGTCATCATCACGCTCGACGCGGTCCGGGACGGCGTCTACCTCAACGACCTGCGCGCGGAGGCCCGCTTCGGTACCGCCGGCACGACGCTCGAGCAGGTCGCGCCCGGCCGGTACCAAGGCACCGTGCCGTGGCGGGGCGACGCCGGTGCGGACGTGGTAGTGGCCGTCGGCAACGAGCTCGTGGCCCGTACGCGCGTGACCGGGCCGGACCCGGAGTACGCGGACGTCGACGGGGCGGTGCTGCTCGCCGAGGTAGCCCAGCGGACGGGCGGCCAGGTCGTCGACCCCGAGACCTACCGGCCCGCGCTCGGCGCCGTGCGGCGTTCCGTCTGGCAGTGGCCCGTCGGCGCCGCGCTCGCGCTGTTCATGCTCGAGCTCGCACTGCGCCGCGTCGGGCCGAGGGCGAAGCGTTCGGACGACCAGGCGTAGGCGAGCGCGGAACGGCCGCCCCCAGGCGGTCGCGTAGGCGGGTCGCGCCGGCGGTCGCGCGCTTCGGCTCAGTCGGCATCCTCCCCATCGCCCGCGGCGAAGCCGTCACCGCCGCCGGCCGCCTCGATGGGAGCCTCGAACGGGGCGTCGACGTCGACCTTCATCACTTCTCTCAGCACGGCGGTGGCGTACGCGCCCTTGGGGAGGTCGAAGGTCAGGGTGAGCGCCGTGCCGACCTGGCGGACCGACGTGCCGGAGAGCACGACGCGCGTAGAACGCCTGTCGCCACGCCGCGAGCCGAACTGGGCCCAGCGCAGCCCGTACCGCTCCAGCACCAGGCTCTCGACCGCGCCGGCCGCGCCTTCCGACGGCTTCACCTTGCGCCCGTGCAACGGCAGGGTAGCGCTGATCTCCAGCCGCTCGGCGCGCGGGGCCTCCGCAGCCTCGTCGGTCACGAGGAACGTGCCGCCCGTGTCGTGCTTGCGCGCCCAATCGCCGTTCACGACGGTCGTGTACCAGCCGCGCTCCACGCGTTCGGCCAGCATGGCGTTGAACAGGAGCGACTGCAGGGCCGCCACGAAGAAGCGCTGAAGGTAGTGCCCGCCCGGCACGCGCTCGCCCCGCACTACCCTCAGGCCGTCGTAGGCGTTGCCACCGAACCGCCCGAACCGCTGCGGCCCGAACCAGTTGGGGGAACCGCTGGCTGCGAGCCGGTCGAGGACCGCGCCGGCGCGCAGGGCGGCGCCGTCGTCGACCCCTTGGACGGTCACCTCGAACCGGTTGCCGCGAAGATGCCCGATCCCGAGCTTGTTGCGGTGGTAGCTCTCCTCGAGGAGACGCACGCCGGGCAGGGCGAGCAGCTCGTTCACCGCTTCGCCGTAGCGCTTGGGCAGCGACAGCCACTGCACGGTGACGGCGGCCTTGTCCTTCAGGCCGGCGACGCCGATGGAGCTCTGCTCGACGCCGGCGCGCCGCAGCGCCTGCACGAGGTCGCGCGTGGTGAGGTCCCGCTTCTCGATGAGCAGGTACCGGTGTGACCCCGACCCTTCCGGCAGGTAGGCGGGCAGCTCGGTCACCCGGAAGTCCTCGGGCGCCGTGCGGATGACGCCGCCGCTACCCGGCACCTCGGGGGTGACGAGGGGCAGGTCGCCCCAGTCGAACGCGAACCTCTCCCGCTCCGACTCGTCGGCCGCGACGGCGGCCCCCGAGAGCGGCTCGCGCGCATTGTCCACCGGCTCGCCCGCGGCCGTCACGCCCTTCCCCGCTTGGCGCGCCCCCTACGCTGCATACGCTCGAGCATCATGCCGCGAGCCAGGTCGAAGCGCTCGCGCAAGGACTCGGCCTCGAGCAACGTCTGCTTGGCGGCCGTGGGAACGAGGATGTTCGCACACACGAACGACGCCTGGTAGAAGGGGTCTTCGGGAACGTGCTTGTCTATCTCCTCGCCGGCGTCGCCGTCGAAACGCGTGCCGGCGTAGGTCCGGAAGGTGTCGAGGGCGTCCCAGGCCGCGATGGCCTCCTCGTTCGGGTCGCCCCGGTAGAGGGGCGCGGGGCGCTCCTCGGCGTAACCGAGGGGTCTGCTCGAGCCGCCGCGCTCCGTGACCTCGACGACGGTGTCGACCTCGACGCGCGTGCGCTCTTGACCGTGCACGAGCAGGTCGAAGGTGCCGTCGACGTTCTCCTCGGCCGAGAGTACGTGCACCACGGTGCCGTAACGCGCCATGCGGGGCGCGACATCCGTGATGGCCGGGGCGGCGTCCGAGTAGACGATGATGAAGCGCTTGGGCTCCTCCTCCTGCGCGAGCACCTCACGGACCAGGCGCTTGTAGCGCTCCTCGTGGGCGTGCAGCGGGACGGTCATGCCTGGGAAGACGACGACGTCCAAGGGGAAGACGGGCAGCTTGCTCATGCCTAGACGGTACCAGGTGCCGGCGGCGACACGTGATTCGTGAGGTGCTTGCCCCTTCACCGTGCGGCAATGAAGGGCGCCCCGGCACTCCCTCGAGTGCCGGGGCGCTGCTCGCTTGGCGGAGCCGACGGGATTTGAACCCGCGACCTTCTGCGTGACAGGCAGATATGCTAACCGCTACACTACGGCTCCACGCGAAGGCGAGTGTACGTGAGGGTCGGGGCGCGGTCAAGGCCGCCCGCCGCCACCGGTTCAGCCGGGCACCACCAGCCCGAGGACGATGCCGCCGAGCATGAGCAGACCGACGACGAGGTTGGCGTTGAAGGCCGCCAGGACCTCACCCGCGGTGCGGCTGCGCAGCGCGAGGTGCTGCCAGGCGAGCACGAGCGCGGTGACCGTAAGAGCGAGCCAGTAGGGCCAGCCGAGGTCGCTGACGAACGGCACCGCCGCAAGGGCGGCGAGCGCGAGGCCGTGCAGGGCGGCCGCCCACGCGCGCGCGCCGGCCACGCCGAAGCGCGCCGGGATGGAGCGGACGCCGTGGTTCAGGTCGAACTCGCGGTCGAGGAGCGCGTAGACGACGTCGAACCCGGCCACCCAGGCGCCCACGCCCAGCCACAGCAGCCAGGCGGCCGGCGCGAACGCGCCGCTCACGGCGATGTAGCCGCCGGCGGCCGCGGCGCCGATCGTCAAGCCGAGCCACAGGTGGCATGCCCACGTGAAGCGCTTGGTGTAGGGGTAGGCGACGAGGAACGCCACGGCGACCGGCAGCAGGACGAGCGTCAGGGGGTTGAGGAGCGCGGCCGTCACGGCGAGCACGAGCAGGCTAACGAGCGCCACGAGCCGACCGTCGCGCGCCGTCAGCTTGCCTACTGGGATCTCGCGCCCGGCCGTGCGCGGGTTGAGGGCGTCCAGCTCGGCGTCGATGACGCGGTTGGCGGCCATCGCGGCCGTCCTGGCCCCCACCATCGCCAACGTCACGAGCAGGAACACGCGCCAGCCCGGCCAGCCGCCGGCCGCGAGCAGCATGCCGCCGTAGGCGAACGGCAGGGCGAACAGGGTGTGCTCGAGCTTGACGAACGACGCGAGCGTCGCGAACGTCAACCTCCCCCCGCCTCCCGTCCGCACGCCGCCCGTCACGTCAGTGCTGTTTGGCAGCTTCCTTGATGGCATGGGTCGAGAAGCCAAAGCTCGGCAGGTGGTCGTGCACCTCGCCGGTGAGGACCGTGTCGACGAGCTCGGCCAGGTTCGTGCCGCCAACGGCGATCCGCATGCCGAGCTCGGCCTGGAGGTCGCTGCGGGTCAGGTCGTCGAGCATCGTCTCGGTGCCGTACTTGAACATGTTGGGCGACAGGAGCAGCAGGTCGGCCTCGCCGGGCCGCACGCCGCCGAGGATGTCGCGGCCGGCGAGCAGGCCGGCGACCGTGGTGACCTCGCCGAACGTGCGGTTCGTGATGGCGCGCACTTCCAGGTGAAGGCCCTCCACCCCCTCGAGCGACCGCAGGGCCTCCCGCAGCACGGGGGCGAAGAGCCTGCCGGTCGCGATGAGCACGTGCCTGGGGCGCTCGAGGCGCTCAGGGAGGACCGGGACACCGGTCGAGAGGAAGTCGCGGACCATGCCGACGCCGTTCTCGAGCATGGTGTAGCCCTCGTAGGCCTCGTCGGCCGGCAGCGGGAGGCCGGCCCGGATGTAGAACTCGTCGGAGGCGAACACGAAGCGCGTGCCGCGCTCGGCCAGCATGCGCCGCTGGAAAGCGTGCACGCGCGCGATCACGTCGGCGGCCTGCTCCTGCGTGTACGGCTCGAGGGCGACCAGGTGGGAGCGGTGCCCCGTCAGCCCGACGGGAACGGCGGCGGCCGCGAGGACGTTCGGGCGGGAGGCGAGGTAGTCGAGCGTCTCGTCCAGGTCGTCGCCGTCGTTGCGACCGGGGACGAGGACCATCTGCGTGTACAGCTCGATGCTCTCCAGGCGCTCGATCATGTTGCGGACGCTGAGCGCCTCCTCCGTGGCGACCTTGTTGGGCCACCACTTCATGAGCTCGGCGCGCTTGGCCTCGTTGGCCGTGTGAACGCTCACGTAGAGGGGGCTAAGGTGCTCGTCGAGGATGCGCTGCACGTCGCCCTCCCGGAGGTTCGTG
This sequence comes from Trueperaceae bacterium, assembly GCA_023954415.1. Taxonomy (NCBI): domain Bacteria; kingdom Thermotogati; phylum Deinococcota; class Deinococci; order Trueperales; family Trueperaceae; species Trueperaceae bacterium. The sequence goes on along the minus strand of JAMLIB010000001.1, from coordinate 388,431 downwards.
AGGGTCACGAACGAGCCGTAGAGGAACGACGTGCGAAAGTCGTCGTCCATGATGTAGAGGCTCTTGCGCATGCCCTTGGGCATCTGGTGGATGTAGCAGAAGTCGCAGTGGTTGGCGCAGAGCCGGATGCCGTCGAAGATGACGTCGTCGAACTCGAGGCCCGGCTCCTCCCAGGCGACGGCGAACGTCGTGTCGTCGCCGGTCGGCGCCCGCACGCGCAGCTCCGCCGTGCCGGCCTGGAGCTCGCGGCGGTACGCGAGCACGTCCGGGATGGGCTGGTCGTTGACCGTGAGGAGCTCCCAACCCGCCTCCACGCCGGCCTTCGCCGCCGCCGAGCCCGGCGCCACCTCGCGGATGCGGGCGGGGGTGATCTTGACCGGTTGAGGGTCCTTGCGGCTCAAGACGACGCGCGGCATAACGGGTCAGTGTAGCAGGCGCGAGTGGGGCTTGGCGGCGGCCCGGTGACGGGCGCGCTCGGGGCCGGCAGGCGGGCGCCGGCTCAGATCTGGTCCTCGTGGCGCTCTCGTTTCGCCGCGCTGCGGGGGGCGGCGGCCGAGACCACGAAGCCGTGAACGGGCGCCGGGCAGTCGCAGCGCACCGACTCCCCCACGGCGAGGCCGTCGGGAAGCTCGCCGCGCAAGCCGACGACGAGCGGCACGCCGGCGTCGAGGACCACGAACTCCCCCTCGACGGCCAGGACCGTGCCTTGCGCTTGCAGGCTGCTGATGCCGTCGGCGACGAGCGCGGGTTCGGCACCGGCAGCCAGGCGCTCGACGGCGTCGGCGAGCGGATGGATGATGACCCGCTTGACGCCCGGGCGCGAGAGGTACGGCCCGGTGCGCTCGAAGAGCTGCAGCATGGCGCTTCCTGCCTTGCATTCGAGGAGCGGGCTGCCCTCGGTGCGCGGGAACAGCTCGACCTCGGCCGCGTACCGTGCCCAACGCGAAGCGAAGCCTTCTGGCGAGTCCTCCAGCATGTAGTCGAAGTCTAACCCGCTAGGGTGCGTGCTACACTCCGGGGCGTGACTCGACCGAACTACCTAGGCGTAGACCGCACCCTCGCCCATAAGCATCCGGGCGGGGGTTTTTCGTTACCGGAGGCATGATGCTCACCCAACTGGCCGAAGTACAAGCGTTCGACCTCAAGCTGGACAGCTTGCGCGAAGAGCGCGGTCAGGTGCCCCCGGAGCTTACGGCCACCGAAGCGAAGAAGCGCGACCTCGAGGCGCGCATAGCGCTCAAGGAGCAGGCGCAGGACGAGCTGCGAAAGCGTGTGAACGCCAACGAGCTCGAACTGAAGGCGCTGCAGGAGCGGCGGCGCTCCGCCGCGGACTCCGCGGTGCGGGCCTCGACGACCAAGGAAGCGTCGCAGTACCAGAACCAGGAGCTGCAGTTCGCGACCCGCCTGACCGAGCTCGAGGAGGACACGCTCCCGCTGCTCGAGAGCCAAACGGCCCTGGATGCCGAGGTCGCTGGGCTGCACGCCGAGCTGGCGGCGCTCGTGCCGGAGCTCGAGGCATTGGTGCAAGCCGAGGCGGACCGGGTGGCGGAGGTCGACGCGCGCAGCGTCAGCCTCGCGCAGGAGCGTACGGCCCTGGCGCACGGCATCACCCCCGCCTTGCTCCAACAGTACGAGCAGGTGCGCAAGGCCAAGCGCGGGCTAGGGCTCGCCGAGGTCGTCGGCAACGGCACGTGCGGCGGCTGCAACGTCCGCCTGCCGATCCACGTCGTGCAGAAGGTCAAGCGCGCCGACAACGTGACGCGCTGCCCGAGTTGCGGCCGGATCCTCTACTACAAGTCCTGAGGTAGCCCCGCCATGGCGGGGTAACCAAGCGTTCGGGGCCCGCTCCAGCCTTGCCGCAGCGGGCCCCGAACGCTTGCCGTTACAGCGCGCCGTAACCCCGGCGCGCCGGGTGCTCGCTCAGCCTCGGGCCACCGACCCGCCCGCCGGCCTCAGGGGAGCACGGCGAGCGGGTCGCGGGCGTTGCCGTTCGACTCGTGGACCTCGAAGTGCAGGTGGGGGCCGGTCGAGAGGCCGGTCGAGCCGACACGGCCGACGCGGTCGCCCTGGTTGACGTACTGGCCGACGCTGACCGAGATGGAGCTGAAGTGGCCGTACCACGCCTCGGAGCCGTCTGCGTGCCGGACGCGGACCAGGTTGCCGTAGCCCTGGGTGGACCAGCCGGCGAACGTCACCGTGCCGCCGCGTGACGCGCCGACGGGCGTGCCGCTCGGGGCAGCGATGTCTATGCCGCGGTGGAAGCTCGACGTGCCCATGCCGAGGTTGCGGGGGCCGAAGTAAGAGGTGAGGCGGCCGTGGATGGGCCAGACGTAGCGGTTCTCCGCCTCCCGCACCTTCTGCAGGCGGGCGAGCGCGTCGGTCGGCACCACCTTGGGGAGGAACAGGAGCATGCCGGGAACGACGTCGAAGGGCGAGCGCAGCCCGTTGGCCCGGGCGAACGTGGCCGGGTCGAGGTCGTAGCTCGCCAAGAGGTCCAGCACGCTCTCGCCCTCGCCGAGGCGGATGACGAGGCCCGCGCTCGGCGGCACCAGGAGCTCGTAGCCGGCCGGGAGGCGGTCGAGCGAGGAGATGTCGGGGTTGGCTCCGACGAGGGCGTTGAGGCCCAGGCCGAAGCGGCTGGCGACGGAGCTCAGCGTCTCGCCCTTGCCCAGGCTGTACCAGCGGAAGCCGGGCGGCGTGGCGACGCTCTCGCCCAGCGGACCACCGACGGCCGCCACGTAAGGGACCCGTAAGACGTCGCCTGGTCTGATAAGGCTGGATTCGAGCTGGTTCGCGCCGAGCAAGGAGTCAACGGTGATGTGGTACCGCTCCGCGATCAGCCCGATCGAATCGCCGGGAACCACGGTCCTCAGGGCATAAGCCTCAGCGCTGGCGATGCTTGGCAGGGCAGCCACCAACACCAAGCAGGCAGCAATCGACTTTTTTAGCAAGGCTAGAGCCCCCTCGAGGTCAGATCATCGTGGTTACCGTACCAACCAGATGTTGAGAAAGTCATGAGGATTGTGGGGCTCAGTAGGCGGCCTGGCCGCGCCTCCTCGCGATCTCCGACCTAACGTAGGCGACGACGTCGTCCGTGTTCGCGCCCGGCGTGAAGATCCGACCGACGCCGAGCTCGGCCAGCGTCGGCAAGTCCATGTCCGGCACGATGCCGCCGCCGAACAGCAGCATGTCGGTGGCGTCGCGCGCCGCCAGGGCGGCGGCCACCTCCCTGAAGTAGTGCATGTGGGCCCCGGAGAGGACCGAGAGGCCGACCGCGTCGACGTCCTCCTGGACGGCCGCGTTGACGATCATCTCGGCCGTCTGGCGCAGCCCCGTGTATATGACCTCCATGCCGGCGTCGCGCAGCGCCCGAGCGATCACCTTGGCGCCCCGGTCGTGGCCGTCGAGGCCGGGCTTCGCTATGAGGACCCGAATGGGTCTGTCCATCGCCATGCTCCTCTCCGCATGCTCGATCAGACGAGCACCGGCTCCTCATAAACGCCGTACACCTCGCGCAGCACGTCCATCTGCTCGCCGAGCGTGCAGAACGCGTGGGCCGCGCGCATGAAGGCGGGCATCGTGTTGCCGCCGTCCCTCGCCCTGTCGCGCAGCTCGGCGAGGGCCTCCTCGGCGGCCCGCGGGTCGCGCTCGCGCCGCACGCGCTCGAGGCGTTCGCGCTGCACGCGCGCCACGGCGGCGTCGACCAGCTGGATGGGCACTTCCTGCACGTCCTGCTCGAAGGCGTTGACGCCGACGACGAGCCGCCTTCGCTCGTCGATGTCGCGCTGCTGCTTCCAGCTCGCGTCGCCGATCTCCTTGGCGAAGTAGCCCGCCTCGATGGCGCGCTCGACCCCGCCGATGGCGTCGATCTGGGCGAAGTAGTCGAGGGTCATGCGCTCCATGTCGTTCGTCAGGCTCTCCAGGTAGTAGGAGCCGGCGAGCGGGTCGACCGTGTTCGTCACGCCGCTCTCGAAGGCCACGACCTGTTGCGTCCGCAAGGCGAGGGTGGCGGCCTCCTCCGTCGGGAGGGAGAGCGCCTCGTCGAAGGCGTCGGTGTGCAGCGAGTTGGTGCCGCCCAGGACCCCCGCGAGGGCCTGGATGGCCACGCGCGCGACGTTGACGAGGGGCTGCCTGGCGGTGAGCGACACCCCCGCCGTCTGGGCGTGGGTGCGCAGCATCCAGGAGCGGGGGTCCTTCGCGCCGAAGACGTCGCGCATCTGGCGCGCCCAGATCCGGCGCGCGGCGCGGAACTTCGCGATCTCCTCGAAGAAGTCGTTGTGCACGTTGAAGAAGAAGGAGATGCGCGGGGCGAACTCGTCTATGTCGAGGCCGCGCTCGAGGGCCTTGCGGACATAGTGGATGCCGTCCGCGAGCGTGAAGGCGAGCTCCTGCACGCTCGTGGAGCCGGCCTCCCTGATGTGGTAGCCGGAGACGGAGACGAAGTTGAAGCGCGGCGCGACCTGTGGGCCCCATTCGAACGTATCGATGACGAGCTTGACGGAAGGGGCCGGCGGGAAGATGTACTCCTTCTGGGCGATGAACTCCTTCAGGATGTCGTTCTGGATGGTGCCACCGACCTTCGCGAGGTCGGCACCCTTGCGCTCGGCCATGGCGAGGTACATGGCCCAGACGGCGTTGGCGGGGCTGTTGATGGTCATGGAGGTCGTTATCGCCTCGGGGTCGATCCCCTCGAACAGGACCTCCATGTCCGCGAGGCTGGCCACCGCGACGCCGCACTTGCCCACCTCACCCTGCGCCATGGGGTGATCCGAGTCGTACCCCATCAACGTCGGCAGGTCGAAGGCGGTGGACAGACCGGTCTGGCCGGCTGCCAGCAGCTTGTGGAACCGCTCGTTCGTCTGCTCGGCCGTGCCGAACCCGGCGAACATGCGCATGGTCCAGAGCTTGCTGCGGTACATGCTCGCTTGCACGCCACGGGTGTACGGGAACTCGCCGGGGTAGCCGAGCTCGGTGGCGGCGTCGAACCCGCGGAGGTCCTCCTCCGTGTAGAGGGGTGCGACGGGGATGTCCGACAGCGTCTCGAACACCGCGTCGCGTTCAGGCATGCGCTTGACGGCGGCCGCGTACTCTTCCCGCAGCCACGCCTCTTTGGGCTTCATGCCCGCATTATAGGCGCCTGACGGCGATGCCGCTCGCCGTCGTGACGGGGGTGGCCTCCGCAACGTCGGAACGCATGACGGCGAGGGCCTCGAAGCCGCCGTCCTCGGCCTCTACGACGGTGCCGAGGCGCCCGACGGTGCGGCCGCCCGCACGCAGCTCGCGCCAGGCCTCGCCGTCCGGGCCGGGCGGCTCACCGCGCGGTCGGGGGTCGCCGGCCAGCCGCACGTGCGCGAGGGCGCGCCTGACGTTCCCGCGCGCCTCGATGCGCGCCATGATCTCCTGACCGAGATAGCAGCCCTTACGGTAGGAGAGCGCACCCTCCAAGCCGGCCTCTTGAGGCAGGACGCCTTCGCCGGCGTCCTGAGGGGCAAGGGCGGCGCAGGCCCTGACGCGTATGCGCGTCAACTCCGACGGCGTCGCCAGCGCCGCGCCCGCCTCCGAGAGGACCGGGAGGTCGTCCTGGTCCATGCGCGACACGACGTCATAGCCGCCGAGCGCCGAGCGCCCGCTGGGGTACGCGAACCCGCCGGCGAGCGTGACGACGCGTTCGGCCGCCGGCGCGTCGACGCCGAAGGCCCGGGAGAAGACGACGTCGACGCCATCGCCGAGCGCGGCGCCCACCCCACCCACCTCCACCGGAGCAGCCAGGAGGGTAACCAGTCGGACCGGCGTGGGTCCGACGACGCGCACGTCGTCGAAGATCACGTGACGCTCGAACTCGGCCTTCATCCACGCGGCGGCCCCGCCCTCCTCCACCAGCACGTACTCGTCGCGCGCCAAGCGCACGACCATCGCCTCTGCCAGCGCGTGGCCCTTGTGGTTCAGGTAGAGCGAGCGCCTTGCCCCGCCGACGGGCAGGCCCGCGACATCGTTGGCGAGCTGCCCTTGCAGGAAACCCGTGGCATCGGGACCGCTCACCGTCAACGTGGTCGCTCCCGCGACCGGTCCTGCGACCGTCCTAGCGGCGGCGCTGCCGGCCTCGGCGGCCGGGCGCGAAGTAGTGCTCATGCCGACATCACCCCTTCTCCACGTCGAAGAGCGTGAACTCGTACGCGTTGACGACCCGCACGCCCGCCGCGTCGACGTAGCTGCGCGGGGCGTTGGCGCCGGAGAGGTGCACGTGGCCGTGAACGTGAACCTTCGGCTTGAACAGGCGGTGGAAGAGGTTGAACGCCGCCACGCCGGCGTGCACGTGGTCCTCGCCCGCGTTGGGCCCAACGGGCGCGGCGTGCGTGAGGAGCACGTCGACGGCGCGTCCGTTGCGCCAAGCGCTCCAGAGCAGACGAGGCAGCATCCGCCACACCATCGCGTAGTAGGCGAGCTGCGTGTACTGGTGCGGGCCGGGCCGGTAGCGCAGGCTCCCCTCGAAACCCACCACGAGGAGCCCTGCCGTCTTCACGAGCCGCATGTGCACGTTGGTACAACCGCCCGGCGGGCGCGGCTCGTCCGTCACGGGGTCCCTGACGTAACCGGCGGCATGGTTGCCGAAGACGTAGAGGGGCGCGGCGCTCGTCTTGGTGGCTACGAACTCGAGCACCGCCCCGGGCATGTCGCCGGCGCTCAGCACGAGGTCGAAGGGCGCCAGGTTGGCCGGGAAGTTGGTCGAGTACACGACCGGCGAGACGGCGTCGGCGATGGCCAGCACGCGCGCCACGGGCGCTAGGCCACGAGCTCGCTCTTGGCCGCCCACTCGAGGCCGGCCCAGATGAGGTCCTCGATATCGCCGTCCAAGACGTTGTCGGGGTCGTGCCGCATCTCGCCCGTGCGATGGTCCTTCACGTACTGCTTGTCGAGGACGTACGAGCGTATCTGCGAGCCCCACTCGATGGCCTTCTGCTCGCCGCGCGCCTTGAGCTGCTCGTCGAGGCGACGCTGCTCCTCACGCTCGAACAGGCGCGAACGGAGCACCGTCATGGCCTTCTCGCGGTTCTTGATCTGCGACTTGCCGTCCTGGATGGTGACGACGATCTCTTCCGGCGTACCACCCTTGTAGACGACGCGTACCGCGGAGTCCGTGGTGTTCACCGACTGACCGCCGGGGCCGCTCGAGCGATAGACGTCGACGCGCAGGTCCTTCTGGTCGATCTCCAGCTCGAAGGTGTCGTCGATCTCCGGCATGATCTCGACCGAGGCGAACGAAGTGTGCCGCCGGTTCTGCGAGTCGAACGGGCTGACGCGCACGAGCCGGTGGACGCCGCCCTCCATGCGCAGCATGCCGAACGCACGTTCGCCGCGCACGATGAGCTGGGCGTAGTCGATGCCGTTCGGGGCGTCGTGGTTCTGCACGAGGTCGAGCAGCTCGACCTGCATGCCGTGCCGCTCGGCGAAGCGCCGGTACATGCGCAGCAGCATGCCGGCCCAGTCCGACGACTCGGTGCCGCCGGCGCCCGGCTTGATCGTCACGATGGCCGGCCGCTCGTCGTGGTCGCCGCTGAAGAGCGTCTCCCGGTAGAGGGTGTCCAAGCGCGTCGTCACGCTCGCCACCTCGCCCGCCAGCTCGTCCTCCTCCTCCGCGGTGGCCAGCTCGAGGAGCTCGGCGAGCCCCTGCACGTCGCCGGCGATGGCGCGGAACTCCTCCACGACGCGCCTGAGCTGCGTGGCCTCCTGGGTCACGCGCCTCGCGGTGTCCGGGTCGTTCCAGAGCTCCGGGTCGTTCAGCTTGGGTTCGAGCAGCTCCAGCTTGGCCTGCTTGCCAGCCAAGTCAAAGGTACCCCCTGAGGTCCTGGACTCTTTCCTGCAGCTCTCTCACGCTCACATCAGGCATGGTGCCCTCCGCGGCCACTCTATCAGGGCGCGCTCCCAGGGGGCGTCCCACCGCTTGCCGAGCGCGCCTCGTCTCGGCTCGCCCCAGGCATACGCGCCCCGTCCCCGAGGCCGATGAAAACAAGTGTTATCGTTTGCTGCACCTGGTCTCGAAAGGACGCGCGTTCGTCCCGAGAGACGCGCAACGCAAGAGTCGTCGCTTGCTCTACCTCGTCTCGGAGGGACGCGGGCTCGTCCCGGAGGCGAACGACGCAAGTGTCAACGTTCGCCTAACCTCGTCTCGGAGGGACGCGCTTGGCAGTGTTCGAAGGGTTCGGGATCCAGGACGTCATCGACATCCTGATAATCACCGTGCTTCTCTACCAAGCGTACGCGCTGCTCCGCGGGTCTCGCGCCTGGAACGTGCTGCGCGGGCTCCTCGCGGTGGCGGCCCTGTGGTTCCTCGCCGGCCAGTTCGGCCTCGAGGCCACCAAGTGGCTCTTCGACGCCATCGCGCCCGCCGGCTTCGTGGCCGTCGTCGTCGTGTTCCAACCGGAGCTCCGCGCCG